>CAXBAZ010000035.1:0-13279 GCA_963973395.1 uncultured Acidimicrobiaceae bacterium | reverse complement strand
AAGAGCACTTCGGCGGGAACGTCCGACAACATCGACGCCACCAGGTCGACCTCGGTCACGCTCCCGTCGAGCAGTCCGGGGGCGAACCTGTCGATCGCATCGTTCGCGAGGCGACGCACATGAGGCTCCAACCACGTGATGCGGCGCGGTCCGAACGCATCCTGCAGGAATTTGCGGACCTGCGGGTGTGACGGCGGATCGTTGTTCGACAGATTCGGACGCAGGTCGAATTCGCACGCCTCGAGGGCCGCTTGGGCATCGGACGGCCAGGGGGTGACGGGGTTCTGCGCGTTGTCGGCGGAGAAGTGCTCGACGTCACGCATGACGCGACGAACGTCCTCGTAGCGGGACACGACCCAGTGATCGATCTCCTCGCTGAAGAACACGGGTTCGTCGCGTCGGATGTCGTCGAAGACGGCGTACGGATCCGCCAGGTACGCGTCGTCGAACGGCCGGAACGCGGCCGCACCGTGAGCGACGGGACACGCACCCACCGGGGAGTCCGTCGTCGACTCATGACCTGTTCGGGAAGCACTCATGATCCGAGGATGCGCGGATTCCGCGGTGTTGTGAAGCAAAACGTATACGAAGCAGTCGCAAGCAGAGCTTGCGACGTCGTCCCCGCCCCGCCGGTGCCCACCTCGAGGACCGACCCTGGGTCGAGCCACCGCAGGTACGCTGGGCGGCCTGCGGGCGCGCCTTCGGGCTCGGACGACGACGAGATGATCATATACAATGTTTACATGACGCCTCCCCCTCCCAGCAAGGTGATCGCCACCCACCTCACCTATCGGAGCCGGGCCGACGAGCGCGGCAAGGTCCCGACCCACCCGTCGTACTTCCTGAAGCCACCGTCTTCGCTCGTTCTCGGAGGCGGTGACGTCCATCGGCCGTCGGGATGCGAGCTGCTCGCCTTCGAGGGCGAGATCGCCTTGGTGATCGGCGAACGATGCGCGTCGGGCCACGGGAACGCCGGCTGGTCGAACGTCGGCTGGGTGACAGCCGCCAACGACTTCGGTGCATACGACCTCCGGTACGCGGACTCGGGTTCGAATCTTCGTTCCAAGGGCGCAGACGGGTTCACGCCGTACGGACCGACGCTGATCCCGGCCGCCGAGGTCGACCCCGACGATCTCGAGCTCCGGACGTGGGTCAACGGCGAGCTCCGGCAACAGGCGAGGACAGGCGACGAGCTGCTCTTCGACTTCGGGTTGCTCGTCGCCGACCTGTGTCGACTGATGACATTGGAGGTCGGCGACATCATCCTGACGGGCACGCCCACCGGTTCGACGGTCGTCGTACCGGGAGACGTGGTGGAGGTCGAGGTCGCGAGCCCGCCGACGACGAGTGGGCGGCTCCGGTCGACCGTTGTGGCGGCGCCGACCGAGCTACGCGCGATCGGCGCCATGCCCCGCGTGACGCCGGCGGACCGAGAGGCGGCCTACGGAGCCGGGGTTCGGCATGTCGACGACACGAGGAGTCTTCATGGTGACACCACCGACCGAGTCGTTCGGCGATTCGGTGCCGAGGCGGCAGCCGCCATCCGGTCCGTCAGCACGGCGACCCTCGCATCCCAACTCCGCAAACGCGGTCTCGACGGTTGTGTGCTCGACGGCGTCGCCACCGCATCCAGCGGGACCAAGATGGTCGGCTTTGCACGCACCGTCTGCTACCTCCCGATGCGGGAGGACCTGCGGCCCGAGAAGACGGCCGGCTTCAACGCCCAGAAGCGCGCGATCGAGAGCATCGTGCCCGGTGACATCCTGGTGATCGGTGCCCGTGGGATCCACGGAGCCGGCACGATCGGCGACATCCTGGCCCTCCGCGCACAGCAACGGGGCGCAGCGGGCATCATCACCGACGGAGCGGTCCGCGACGGCGCGGCCGTCGATGCGCTGGAGATACCGACCTATTCGGCCACCCGATCGCCGGCGGTGTTGTCACGTCATCACCTCCCGTGGGCGACCGATGTTGCCGTCGCCTGCGGCGGAACGCTGGTCGAGCCCGGTGACCTCCTCGTCGGCGACGACGACGGTGTCGTGTTGCTCCCGGCGGGATCGGCCGCCGAGATCGCACTCGCCGCCGTCGCCCAGGAACACGAGGAGAGCTTCGTGCTCCGGCAGGTGGTCGCCGGACACGGGGTCGACGGGCTGTACCCGATGAACGCCGAATGGCGGGCCCGGTACGACGCCGCCGCGACACAGGACGAGGTCGGCGGCGCCGGAGCGCCGTCGTGAAACTCGACCCGGAGTTCGAGACGCTCCGAGCGTCGTTCGATCTGCCCGAGGTGACCGAGGACAGCCTGGCGGCCGCGAGGGCGTACGAGTTCCCCCCGGCCGCCCTCGGCAACGACGTCGAGCGGATCGACGTGGTCGTGCCGGAGGCGCGGCACGTCGTGCTCCGGATTCACCGACCGGTCGGTGGAGCACACCGCAGAGCGTGCCTGTACTCGATCCACGGCGGTGGCTATGTCATGGGGAGCCGTGACCTCGATGACGCGATGTTCGATCGCCTGTGCCCACTGCTCGGCATCGTCGGCATCTCCGTCGAGTACCGGCTGGCACCGGAGACCCCGTTCCCCGGTCCGCTCGACGACTGCTATGCCGGGTTGGTCTGGGCGCGAACCAACGCCGACGACCACGGGTTCGATCCCGACCGGATCGGCATCACCGGCGCGAGCGCAGGTGGTGGATTGGGCGCCGCACTCGCACTGCTCGCACGCGATCGCAACGAGGTACCGATCCGGTTCCAGCTCCTCGACAGTCCGATGCTCGACGATCGGCAGATCACACCCTCGAGTCGGCTCGACGACCTGTTCGTCTGGACATCGACGTCGAACGCATTCGGCTGGCGGGCGTACCTCGGCGACCTGTACGGACGGGACGACGTGCCGGCGTATGCGGCTCCGGCTCGCGCGGACGACCTGGCCGGCCTCCCCGAGACGTACGTCTCCGTCGGCGGCGCCGACGGTTTCCGGGACGAGGACATCGACTACGCGCGCCGATTGTCCGGCGCCGGCATCCCAACGGAGCTCCACGTCTATCCCGGAGCCCCGCACGGGGTCGGCGCGTTCACCGAAACCTCACTCGCCCGTCGCTACCTCGACGACCAAGTCGACTGGCTGCGTCGACAACTCGACCGCCTCGAAGCGTGACATCGAGCGCGACGCCACACCGCGCCAACGCTCGTGCACGGGTGCAGCGTCGACAACCGGTCCGCTCCCGAGGTAGGATCAGATACGATTTGGGGACAGATCAAGGAGGACGCACGTGACAATCGGCGACGAACCTGCAGGCGAATACGAC
Source organism: uncultured Acidimicrobiaceae bacterium (assembly GCA_963973395.1). GTDB lineage: Bacteria > Actinomycetota > Acidimicrobiia > Acidimicrobiales > Ilumatobacteraceae > Ilumatobacter. Next base: position 9,974 of record CAXBAZ010000035.1, on the reverse strand, counting down.
GCGGTGATCATCGGCGCCGGATTCTCCGGGCTGTACATGTTGTACCGGCTTCGCGAACTCGGTCTGCGGTGTCTGGTCTACGAAGCAGGCAGCGGCGTCGGCGGTGCATGGTTCTGGAATCGCTACCCCGGAGCGCGCTGCGACTCCGAGAGCCACTTCTACTGCTACTCGTTCTCCGACGAACTCCTCCAGGAGTGGACGTGGAGTCAACGATTTCCCGAGCAGCGAGAGATCCTGAGCTACCTGGACTTCGTCGCGGACAAGTTCGAACTCCGGTCGGACATCCAGCTGGACACTCGGGTCACCTCCTCGATCTACGACGACGCATCTCGCCGCTGGACCGTCGAAACCGATCGGGGAGGCACCGTCGCGACCCGGTACGTGATCAGCGCCGTCGGCGGCCTGTCGGCCGCGAACCTTCCTGACATCCCCGGTCTCGACGACTTCGAAGGCCGCTGGTACCACACAGGGCGGTGGCCGCACGAGGGCGTCGATCTCGGCGGCCAGCGCGTGGGCGTGATCGGCACCGGCTCGACGGGCACACAACTGATTCCGGTGGTCGCGGAGCAGGCCGCTCATCTGACCGTGTTCCAGCGAACGCCGAACTTCTCCATGCCGGCACGCAATCGACCACTCGATCCCGAGACGGTCGCCGGCATCAAGGCGACCTACGACGAGATCTGGCGACGAGCGAAGGCGTCGCCGGGCGGCATGCCGCTCCCGGCGCCGATCCAGAGCTTCGACGAGGTGGACGAAGCCGAGGCACGTCGGCGCTACGAGGCTGCGTGGGAACATGGTGGCGTCCTGGTGCTCCAGCAGTTCAACGATCTCATGACGAACCCGGAGTCGAACGAGTTCGCAGCGAGCTTCTTCCGCGAGAAGATCGCGAGCACCGTCCACGACCCGGACGTCGCCCGAAGACTGATGCCGACGAGCTACCCGATCGCGGCCAAACGTCCGGTGCTCGACACCAACTACTACGAGACGTTCAATCGGGCCAACGTGGAGCTGGTCGACGTCAAGGCAACCCCGATCTCGTGCATCACGCCGCACGGCCTCCGAGTCGGCGAGCACGAGTACGAACTCGACATCCTCATCTTCGCCACCGGGTTCGACGCGGTGTCGGGCGCGTTTGCGGCGATCGACATCCGGGGCCGCGAGGGCGCCCGACTCGTCGACAAGTGGAGTGACGGCCCGACGGCCTACCTCGGCCTCGCGATCGCCGGGTTCCCCAATCTGTTCACCATCAACGGACCGTGCAATCCGGCTCTCCTCACGAACGTGCCGGTGTCGATCGAGCACGACGTGGAGTGGATCGCCGGCTGCATCGAGCACCTCGAACGCGAACACATCGCGACGATCGAACCGACGGAACAGGCTGAGCAGCAATGGGTACAGCACGTCGCTGACGCCGTTGACGGCACGCTCTTCCTCGAGGCTGATTCGTGGTGGCTCGGCGCCAACATCGAGGGCAAGCCGCGTCGCTTCATGCTGTACGTCGGTGGTCACGACGACTTCCGCCGCCGCTGCACCGAGGTCGCAGAGCAGGGCTACGAGGGGTTCCTGACCGTCCGCTGACCTCCGTCACCGGAGCGCTAATCGTATAGCATTTCTTGTGTTTTTCCTTGCGGTGCGGCAGACTGACCCACCGTGACGACCTACATCCATCTCGTGTTCAGCGATCCGCCGGCTCATGTCTCCGAAGACGAGTACGACCGGTGGTACAACTCCCACGTGCGGGAGATCCTCTCGGTCGACGGCTGGATCGCCGCGACGCGGTACCGGGTCGAGGGCGTGGTCGACCCCGAGCGCACCGGCATCTACCGGTTCCTCTCGATCTACGAACTCGACGTGCCGCCTGCAGCAGCGATCGCGAACCTCGAGGCCGCCGGACTCGGAAGCGGCGATTCGTACGTCGAGCTCAAGGACGGTGCCGACGAGAGCGACCCGCTCCCGCTGCCCGACTGGTTCACCGACATTCGGTTCGGTTCGATGAACGGCACGGCGCGGAGCGAACGCATCACGCCGAGTACCTGACGGCGACGCCGAAACATGACGCAGCCACCACTCGCGGGTCAGGTCGCGGTCGTCACCGGTGCGGCGCGCGGCATCGGTCGGGCGATCTCACTCGAACTCGCCCGGGACGGAGCGCAGGTGGTGGTGTCCGGACGCAGTGAGATCGGGTCGGATGAGTGGCCGGGCTCGATCCACGACACGGTGCGCGAGATCGAGTCCGGCGGAGGCACCGCGATCGCCGTCCGCGCCGATGTGAACGACGATGGCGACGTCGATCGTCTCGTGCGAACGACGATCCGCGAGTTCGGACACCTCGACCTCCTCGTCAACAACGCGGCGCTGATGGGTTTCGGGACGCCGTTCCTCGATGGCGACCTCGACCACCTCCAGCTCGCATGGAGTGCCAACGTTCGTGCGCCGTACGTGCTCTCGCTCGCAGCCGCGCGCGTCATGGCCGAGAGCGGCGGTGCGATCGTCAACATCTCGTCGGGAGCCAGTCGGCACCCGACGCCGGTCGGTCGCGGCGGCACTCCCATGACGGGCGAGCACGATCGCGATCCGACCGTCTACAGCCTCACCAAGGCGGCGGTCGATCGGATGACCACCGGGATGGCGCACGAGCTCCACCATCTCGGCATCGCCGTCGTGGCCGTCCATCCCGGATTCATCCTCACGGAGCGGGTCACGTCGCGTCCACGTGACGGCATGGACCTGTCCCGTGGCCGACCGGTGTCGCAACCGGCCTCGGTCGTCGCCCGCATCGCTCGCGACCCGATGCGCTTCACGGGCGAGGTCGTCGTCGCCGGCGACTTCGTCGTCGAGCACGACATCGACGTGTGGTGAACCGACGTTGTTGCCGCCCCGGCGTCGATCATATATGATCATGCGGCTATGAGGTACGAGGACGTCGACGTCGACGCAGCGATCGGCGCGGCCGACCCCCTCGTGCTGAGAGCAGCGCTGTGGATCCAGACCCGGTCCGAGGAGTTGGCTGCACTTCCGACCCACCGACCCGATGCGAAACCCGGTCTCAGCGTCGCCCCACTCGCGCTTCGGCGCGACGTCGACGCCGCCCGCGTCCGCTCCGAGGCGCTCGAGCTCTTCCGCGACATCGAGTCAGGGCGGCTGCAGCCTCGTCGACCCGAGCCCGCCGACATCCCCATGATCGTGGAGATGTTGACGGGCGTGCGTCCAGACGAGGAGACGTACGAGTTCTGGCAGGAGGAGTTCCCGGTCATCGACCAGGCGCGCCGCGCCGATCCGATCGACGCCCAGGCGCTGCAGGAGACGTTCCCCGATCTGCACGTCGTCATCATCGGTTCCGGAATGGGCGGAATCAGCTCTGCGGTGATGCTCCGGGCAGCCGGGATCCCGTTCACGATCCTGGAGAAGAACGCAGGATTGGGCGGAACGTGGTACTCGAACAGCTACCCCGGCCTTCGCGTCGACCTGCCCAGTCGGGCATACTCGTTCACGTTCGAGCCGGACTACCTCTGGCGGCACTACTTCTCCCCCCAGGCCGAGCTACTCGAGTACCTGGAGCACACGGTCGACGCCCGTGAACTGCGAGACCGGATCACCTTCGACACCGAGGTCACCGCGCTCACGTGGGATGACGAGGATCGGCGCTGGACGGTCGAGACGCGAGCTGCCGACGGCACCGTCGGCCGGATCCACGCCAATTTCGTGTTCAGCGCAGTCGGTCTGTTCGGTCGCCCCCGCCGTGCCGACATCGACGGACTCGACGACTTCGCCGGCACGGTGATGCACACCAGCGAGTGGGATCACACCGTCGAGCTCACGGGCAAGCGGATCGGCGTGGTCGGCACCGGATCCAGCGGTGTCCAGGTCGTGCGGGCCCTGGCAGATTCGGCACGCCAACTCACGATCTTCCAACGCACGGCGAGTTGGATCGGCAAGCTTCCCGGCTACACCGATCCGATCCCGGACGACGAGCTGTGGCTGATCGCCAACTTCCCGTACTACGTCAATTGTGTACGGATCCTCCAGATCTACTCGATCGGTGACTCCGAGGGCCGCGAGGGGATCCACGACGTCGACCCGACTTGGGACGACCCCGATTCGGTCAGCCAACCGAACGCAGAGATCCGCACCGAACTCCTCGCGTACATCCATGAGCAGCTCGACGGCCGTCCCGACTTGATCGAGAAGTGCACGCCGACCTACCCGCCACTGACCAAGCGGCTGCCGATGGACAACGGATGGTATGCCTCGTTGCTGCGCGATCACGTCGAACTGGAGACCCGGCCGATCGGCCGAATCGTGCCCGAGGGTGTCGAACTCGAATCGGGCGAGATTGTCGAACTCGATGTACTCGTCCTGGCAACGGGCTATCGCGCCAACGACTTCCTCTGGCCGATGGAGATCACCGGCATCGACGGCGTACGACTCTCCGAGGCGTGGGCGAAGGACGGTGCACGCGCGTTCCTCGGGGTCATGATCAGTGGCTTCCCGAATCTGTTCTGCCTGTACGGACCGAACACCAATCCGATCTCCGGCGGGCCGTGCATGTGGGGTGAACTCCAGGCCCGGTTCGGCGCCGAGTCGATCGGAGCGCTCGCTCGCGCACGTCGGCGTAGCATCGACGTCAAGACCGAGGTGTTCGACGATTACAACCGCCGGCTCGACGAACAGCTGCGGAACAAGATCTGGTTCGATCGACGGCAGACGTCGTACTTCGTCAACGAACACGGCCGGGTGGCGGTCAATGCCCCGTGGCGGACCCGTCAGTACTGGAGTTGGACGCGGCGACCCGACCTGGACGACTACGTCGTGAGATAGTCGCGACGGCTCCGACGCGCGACCGAATGGACCATCATCGAGTAGATCGTATAGGATCAAGCCATGTTGACGCCCCGACGGTTGTCTCCTCGACGAGCACTCCTCGCTTCGATGGTGCTGCGATGAACTCGATCAACTCCGACTGCCCGCTGATCGGCACATGGAAGCTGGTCGACTGGGAGGTGCGTGATCCCGACGACCCGATGATCGCTCCGCCACAGTGGACTCGCAAGCAGGGGCAGATCATGTACTCGGCCGACGGCTACATGGCGATGCAGATGTCGAATGTCGACCGCGCCCGATTCGCGGACGACGCGTACGGCGCCACCGATGCGGAGAAGATCCAGACATACGCCGACTTCCGCGCCTACTGCGGAACGTATCGGTGGCACGGCGACACGGTCGTCCACGTCGTCGAACAATCCGACTATCCGAACATCATCGGCACCGAGCAGGTTCGTCTGGTGACGCTCGACGGCGACCGATTGATCCTCGACAACGTCAACCGATCGATCCCGTTGACCTGGCAACGGGTGCGGCCGTAGATGGCCGCGACATGAGCGTCCCCGCCCTGTTCGACACCCACGCGCACGTCATCTCCGACGACGCCCTCCGGTACCCGCCGGCGGAGTCGAAGCAGCACCTCCCGGCCACTCCGTTCACCGCCGAACAGTTGGTGGAAGGGATGGACGAGCTCGGCGTCACTCGTGCGTGCGTCGTCCAGAGATACCACTACTACCTCAACGACAACTCGTACGTGCTCGACAGCTGCGACGCTCACCCAGACAGGTTGATCCCCGTCGTGATCCTCGACGCGTTCGGGTCCGAGGCACCGGAGCGGCTTCGGCAGCTCGCCGAGAGCAGACCGCTCGGCGGCATCCGATTCGGCGGCCCCGCGTGGGACCGCATGGACACGGCGTGGCTCAACGGTCTCCCGGTGATGCGGCTGTGGGAAGCGGCCGCCGAGCTTCGGTTGCCGGTCGCTGTCATCTGCTTCGAACCGCACCTGAGTTGGAACCTTCCGGCGCTCGGCCGGATCGCCCGAGAGTTCCCCGAACTGCCGATCCTCGTGGACCATCTGGGCACGCTGCAAGGATTCGGACCGGACGGCGATGCACACCGCCGCGACCCGTCGAAGGGTCCGTACATGACACCGCCCTCTCTCGGCATCACGCGTGAACTGTGCGAGCTCGCAACGCACGACAACGTCGCGTTCAAGTTCACGGGGATCAATCTCGGGTGCATCGCCGCCGATCATCTCGACGCCGGCGAGTATCTACGGCTCATCGCGAACCGGCTGGGTGTCCACAAGATCGTGTTCGGGTCCGACATCGGTCAGACGAAGGGGCCCTACGCACGGATCGTCGACGCACTGCGGGATGCGACGCGACTGTTCGATGACACCGAGCGGGCCGCGATGCTCGAGAACAACGCAGCGCGCATCTACTCGACCTGACCACCCATTCGCTCCGAGGGAGACATCATGGCCGAGCAGGCTCCACCACTCTTCGACACCCACGCTCACATCATCGCTCCGGATCGCGACGCGTACCCTCCAGCCGAGTCGGAACGGTCCGCCGCGGTCGAGCCCTTCTCGGTCGGCGACCTGCTGGCCGGCATGGATCGGCTCGGCGTGGCAAAGGCATGTGTCGTCCAGCGCTGGTTCCACTATCGCGACGACAACTCGTACGTCCTCGACTCCTGCGCTGCCCACCCCCATCGCCTGGCGCCGGTGATCATGTTGTACGGCCAGGATCTCGCTTCGGTCGAGCGACTCCGTTCCTACGCTGATCGGCAACCGCTCGGCGGTATCCGCTTCACCCGCCCGGAACTCGACGTCGACGACACGGCGTGGATGAACTCGCCGGCGACCATGCGCCTGTGGGAAGTGGCGGCCGAGCTGCGCCTCCCGGTCGCGTTCATCATGTACGACCCGCACATCGAGTACAACCTGCCGGCGATGCGGGCGATCGCGCAGCGGTTTCCGGATCTTCCGATCATCGTCGACCATCTCGGCGCGCGCGGAGGTCGGCCCAGTACCGCCGGCTCGCACCCCCACGACTTCGCAGTGACACCGGCGCTGCGCGACATGATCTCGTGCCCCAACGTGTCGTTCAAGTTCACCGGGATCAACCTCGGCCGGCTCGAGGCCGACGAGGTCGATCCGGCGGCGTTCCTACGGTCGTTCGCCGACGAGTTCGGCGTCGACCGGCTGGTCGTCGGATCCGACATCGGCCAGACGAAGGGTCCGTACGAACGGATCGTCGACGGGCTCCGGAAAGCGCTCCGTCTCTTCGATCGCACCGAGCAGGAGGCGATCGCGTTCGGCAACGCCAGTCGGATCTACACGGGTTGGTCGTGATCGAACCGACCGTCCTGATCCCGAAACGCCTCACCATGGAACGACCGACAGCCCAGCGATCCATCACTTGACCGAAGTCCCATGATCATATACGATCATGGGTCGCGTCGATTCTCGCCGGGACACCACCATGCTGCGATACACCCTCAGAAAGCTCGCCGAGACGATCCCCGTGCTCTTCCTCGTCTCGCTCGCCACCGCGGCACTCACCGACCTCATCCCGACCTCGCCGGGCCGCATGGTGCTCGGAGAGTTCGCCACGGAAGAACGCGTGCAGGAGTTCAACGAACAGGTCGGCGCCAACGATCCCTTCCTCGAACGCTACTGGTCGTGGCTGTCCGGCGCCGTCCGAGGTGACCTCGGCACCTCATGGATCGCGAACCGGCCGGTCACCGGCGTCATCCTCGATTCGCTCTGGCCAACAGTCGAGATCGCCCTCGTGACCCTCGCGTGCTCCCTGGCGCTGGCGATCGGATGCGCCATGATCGCCGCTCACAAGGCCACGACCCCCGTCGATCGAACGATCTCGGGCCTCGGCGGCATCTTCCAGGCGACTCCGTCTTTCGTCGCCGCGATCGTCGCCACCAGCCTGCTGGCGGTGCGGTTCGAACTGCTGCCTCCGCTCGGCTGGACCCCCATCGGCGACGGCATCGGCGCCCACCTCGAATCGCTGGCGATGCCGGTCATGGTGATGGTGGCGATCACGTCGCCGTACCTGTATCGGGTCCTGCGCGCCGATCTCGTCGACGTGCTCGAGCAGGACTACGTGCTGTCGGCACGGGCACGGGGTCTGTCCGACGGCTACATCATGCTCCGCCACGTCCTGCGCCCTGGCTCGAAGTCACTCCTCACCCTCACCGGCTTGATGTTCGGCTTCCTGATCGGAGGCTCCATCATCGTCGAGACGTTCTTCGTGATCCCCGGCCTCGGCGGCCTCGTCTCGCGAGCGATGGACAACCAGGATGTGATCGTCCTGCAGGGCGTCGTGCTGTACGTGGCGGGCGCCTACCTGCTCATCAACGCTGCTGTCGACGTGCTCCAGGCCGTGCTCGATCCGCGGCGGTCACGGCGGGGCCCCGGCGAAGCCCGCTCGGAATCGTCGTCGTGTCGTCGATCGCATGGCTGGCGGTCATCACTGCGCTCGCGTTGCTCGCCGACCTACTCCCGATTCACGACTACATCTCGGCAGCGGGCGTGCCCAACCAGGGGCCGAACTGGAGCCGGGAGTTCCTGGGTACCGATTCGGTGGGCCGTAGCCAGTTGTCGCGCATCGTCTACGGAGCGCGCGTCTCGTTCCTCATCGGGTTCTGCGCCACGGCGCTGAGCATGCTCGTCGGCGGCGCGTTGGGCCTGTTGGCGGCGTACTTCGGTGGCCCCATCCACTCGGTGATCGACGTGCTCGCCAACACGATGCTCGCCATCCCGTCGCTGTTGTTCCTTCTGGCGCTGTCGATTGCGCTTCGGCCGAGCATCCCGATGCTGATCGTGATCCTCGGCGTCATCACCGTGCCCGCCTTCATGCGCATCACCTACGCGAATGCCTTGGCGGAGATGAACAAGGACTACATCGTGGCCGCCGAGCTGATGGGTGCGTCGGCACCCCACACGATCTTCCGCGAGATCCTGCCGAACGCCGTGATGCCCGTGCTCTCGTACGCGATCCTCGTGGTTCCGTCGATGATCGTCGTCGAGGGCTCACTCAGCTTCCTGGGGTACGGCGTGCCAGCCCCGCGTCCGAGTTGGGGTTCGATGATCGCCGCGGGGCGAGCTCGCCTCACCACGAATCCCGCCGAGGCATTGATCCCGTGCGCGGCGATGTTCGCCACGGTGTTCGCACTCAACTCGGTCGGCGACGCCGTCCGGGAACGCTACGGCTCGCGCGAGGGCACCTCGTGATGTCCACGGGGACCAACGCCACCGTCACCGTTCCGGATCGTTCCGGCGGCCTCGCGCTCGCGGTCAGCCACCTCACGTGCACGATCCCCGGGCCGGACGGAACCGACCTCCGCCTGGTCGACGACGTCTCGTTCGAGCTGCAGCGCGGAGAGACGCTCGGCATCGTCGGCGAGTCGGGCTCGGGCAAGTCGATGCTGGTCCGCTCGATCATGGGAATCGGTCCTCGTTCCACCACGGTCACGGGAAGTGTGTCGCTCAACGGCACGGAACTGCTCGGCCTTCCGCGCAAACAGCGCCGCAGGCGACTCGGTGCCGAGATCGCGATGGTGTTCCAGAACCCGATGACCTCGCTCAACCCGGTGGTGACGGTCGGCCGACAGATCGCCGAAGGCATCCACGCTCACCTCGGCCTCAACAAGCACGACGCCCGAAAGCGGTCGATCGAGCTCCTGACCGATGTCGGCATCCCGGAACCCGAGCGACGGTTCGACCAGTACCCGCATCAGCTCTCGGGTGGTATGCGTCAACGCATCACGATCGCGGCTGCACTCGGCAGCGATCCCGACGTCTTGATCGCCGACGAGGCCACGACTGCCTTGGACGTCACGGTCCAGAAGCAGATCCTGGTGCTGCTCGAGCGGATCCAGGCAGAGCGGCACATGTCGGTCGTCATGATCTCCCACGACCTCGGCGTCGTCAGTGGACGCACGAACCACCTCATGGTGATGTACGGAGGACAGATCGTCGAGTCCGGGACGACGCCCCATGTCTTCCGTCACCACGCCCACCGGTACACGGAGGCGCTCATGCGCGCGATCCCCTCGCTCGCATCCGAGCCACACGGAAAGTTCGCGACGATCCCCGGTGTACCACCGCAGCCGGTCGCCGAGTTCGATCA
>CAXBAZ010000034.1:0-13309 GCA_963973395.1 uncultured Acidimicrobiaceae bacterium | reverse complement strand
GCCAGACACAACATGCCGAGGATCGCGTCGGTGCCGTTGGTGACGGCGAGACCCTCCTTCTCCGCGAGCTCGATGGGTTCGAGGCCGGCCTCCCGCAGCGCCTCGGCCGCCGGGCGAACGCGGCCGCCGTGGTGCACGTCGCCCTCGCCGAGCAGTGCCAACGCCCCGTGGGCGAGTGGAGCGAGGTCGCCGCTCGCACCGAGCGAGCCGTACTCGGGCACGATCGGCGTGATGTCGGCGTTGACGAGGTCGATCATCGCCCGGGCGACGAGTGGGCGAGCACCGCTGTGCCCCATCGCCAACGTGCGCGCCCGCAGGAACACCATCGCGCGGACGACCTCGGTCTCGACCGGCTCGCCCATCCCGGCCGCGTGCGAACGGATCAGTGCGAGTTGGAGGGCGCGGCGCCGGTCGGGCGGGATCGACACCGTGGCGAGCGCACCGAAACCTGTCGAGATGCCGTACCTGGGTTCGCCCTCGGCGAGGCGATCGACCACGTCGCGCGCCGCGGTCATGCGTACGATCGCGTCGGGAGTCAGCTCGATGCGGGCCGCATGGCGAGCGACCTGGACGACGTCGTCGATCGAGACCCCGTGGCCGTCGAGCCGGATCACGACGCCACCTCGTGCCGCACGCCGAGCAGTCGAGCGAGCGTCGCCGCCGATCGGAGCAGCGCCTGTTCGTGGGCCTCGCGAGTGGCATCGTCGAAACGGTGGGCCGGGCCGATCACGGACAGCGCCACGCCGTTGGCGTCGGGCACGTCGATCGCGACCGAGATCGCGGTGATGTCGGATTCGACCGCGCCCGTGCGCGTGACACAGGCGCCCGGCGAGGCGAGTGCCGCGCCGACTGCTGTGCCGTCGAGCGTCACGTTCTGTCCGACCCAGCCGACGTGGCGAATCGCACGTCGGCTCTCGGCCGTGGCGACGTAGGTGGCGATCCGCCCGTCGCTGACGGCGAGGTAGGCGGACTCGCCGGTGGTCGCGGCGAGCTCGTCGAGGTGGGGTCGTGCGGCGGCGACGAGACGGCGGACCGGGTCGTCGTCGCCGAGCGCAGCGGTGAGCCGCCGCATCGTCGGACCCACGGTGTAGGTGCCGGAACGATCGCGTTCCACGTAGCCGCGCGTCTCGAGCGCGCGCAGGTGCCGGAGCGCCGTGGTCGGCGTCAGCCCGCAGGCATCGGCGGCGTTCGTCAGGCTGCAGCCGCGGGTGGCGAGCACGACCTCGAGCAGGTCGAGCACACGCCTGATCGAACGTGGCACGGTGTGGCCCCTCGTGTCGGTGTCGCTGTCGGTGTCGATGTCGATGTCGGCGTCGCTGTCGGTGTCGAGCGGTTCGACGTGGTCGGTCCGTTCGGGTCGGTCGGTGGGATCGGTGGACGTCATCGCGGCCTCTCGTCGCTCGCTGTCTCTGCGGCCGTCGACCGCAAAGATGTCATGGGATGACAACACATGTTGTGAGTTGACAACGTAGAACATCGCCGCGCACACTGCAACCACGTGACGGTCACCCATCTCGGCCGCACCGGAAGGGACGGAACGACGTGGAACTGGGCACCCCGACCACCGGTATCTCGGCACCGCGCGGCACGCAGATCTCGTGTCGGGGCTGGCCGCAGGAGGCCGCCTACCGGATGCTCCAGAACAACCTCGATCCCGAGGTGGCGGAGAACCCCGACCAGCTGGTGGTGTACGGCGGCACCGGGCGCGCCGCCCGATCGTGGGATGCCTATCGCGCCATGCTGCGCACGTTGACCACGCTCGATCGCGACGAGACGATGCTCGTCCAGTCCGGCAAGCCGGTCGGGGTGCTGCGCACCCACGAGTGGGCGCCCAGGGTGCTGATCGCCAACTCGAACCTCGTGCCCGACTGGGCGAACTGGGACGAGTTCCGCCGGCTCGAACACCAGGGGCTCACGATGTACGGCCAGATGACGGCCGGTTCGTGGATCTACATCGGCACCCAGGGCATCCTGCAGGGCACCTACGAGTGTTTCGCCGAGATCGCCCGCAAACGGTTCGGTGGATCGCTCGCCGGCACACTCACCGTCACGGCCGGCGCCGGGGGGATGGGCGGCGCCCAGCCCCTCGCGGTCACGATGAACGACGGCGTCGTGCTGATCGTCGACGTCGACCGGCACATGCTGCAGCGCCGTGTCGACCATCGGTACCTCGACGAGATCGCCGACGACTACGAGTCGGCGGTCAGGCGGGTGACCGAGGCCAAGGCGGCGCGGACTCCGCTCTCGGTCGGCCTGCTCGGCAACGCCGCCGATGTGCTCCCGCGGCTGCTGGCCGACGGCGTCGACGCCGACATCGTGACCGACCAGACCAGCGCCCACGATCCGCTGAGCTACCTGCCCAACGACCTGACCCCCGAGGCGGCCGCCGAGCTGCGCGAGCGCGACCCCGGCGAGTTCACGCGGCGCGCCCGGTCCGCGATGGCGACCCACTGCGAGGCGATGGTCGGCTTCATGGACGCCGGCGCCGAGGTGTTCGACTACGGCAACAGCCTGCGAGCCGAGGCGCAACTCGGTGGGTACGACCGGGCGATGGACTACCCGGGCTTCCTGCCGGCCTACATCCGGCCGCTGTTCTGCGAGGGCAAGGGCCCGTTCCGCTGGGTCGCGCTGTCCGGCGATCCGGCCGACATCGCGGCCACCGACCGGGCCGTGCTCGACGAGTTCCCCGACGACGAGGCGCTCGCACGCTGGATCCAGTTGGCGGGCGAGCGGGTCGCCTTCCAGGGCCTGCCGGCTCGGATCTGCTGGCTCGGCTACGGCGAGCGGCATCGGCTCGGCCTGCGATTCAACGAGATGGTCCGCTCGGGCGAACTGCAGGCGCCGGTCGTGATCGGCCGCGACCACCTCGACTCCGGCTCGGTCGCCTCGCCCTACCGCGAGACCGAGGACATGCTCGACGGATCCGATGCGATCGCCGACTGGCCGCTGCTCAACGGGCTGGTCAACACCTGTTCCGGCGCGACGTGGGTGAGCATCCACCACGGCGGTGGTGTGGGCATCGGCCGCTCGATCCACGCCGGCCAGGTGAGCGTCGCCGACGGCACCGACCTCGCCGCCGAGAAGCTCGAACGGGTGCTGACCAACGATCCGGCCACCGGTGTGATCCGTCACGTCGACGCGGGCTACCAGCGAGCAGCCGACGTCGCCGCCGAGCGCGGTGTGCGCGTGCCGATGGACGAAACCTGATGGAACGAAATCTGATGGACGTGACGTGATGGCCGTTCGTGACATCCTCTCGATCGGGCACCCCACGCTGCGCGAGGCGGCGCAGCCCGTGCCCGCCGAAGCAGTCGGCAGCGCCCGGGTGCAGTCGCTGATCGACGACCTGATCGACACCATGCACGCTGCCGACGGCGCCGGCATCGCCGCACCCCAGATCGGCGAGAGCATGCGGATCGTGGTGATGGAGGTGACGGCCAACCCCCGGTACCCGTACAAGCCGCCGATCCCGCTCACCGTCGCGATCAACCCGACCGTCGAACCGCTCGACGACGAGTTGGTCGAGATCAACGAGGGATGCCTGTCCGTTCCGCTGCGGGGCAACGTGCACCGCCACGTCAACGTGCGGGTGCGCTACCTCGATCGTGAGGGGGTCGAGCACGACGAGGTCGAGCGCGGCCTGACCGCCGGCACCTGGCAGCACGAGTGCGATCATCTCGACGGCGTGCTGTTCGTCGATCGGGTCACCGATCCGACCACGCTGACGACCTGGGCCGAGTACGAGGCGTTCCACCGCGACGCATTCGTCGAACGGATCACGGCGTTCGTCGAGCGCGTCGGATCATGACCGACGCGTACTGGTGCGAGTACGCGCTCGTCGGTGACGCCATCGAGCGATCGGTCCGCGTGACCGTCGAGGGTGGCCGGTTCCGATCGGTGGAGGTCGGCAGCGACCCGGCGGCCGACGACCGGCGGCTGGCCGGGGTCACGATCCCCGGCCTCGCGAACGCACACAGCCACACGTTCCACCGCGCGCTGCGCGGACGGTCGCAGCGGCACGGGGGCACGTTCTGGACGTGGCGCGACCTCATGTACGCCGCCGCCGAGCGGCTCGACCCCGATCGGTATCTGCGTCTCGCGGGGGCGACGTTCGCCGAGATGGTGCTGGCCGGCGTCACGTGTGTCGGCGAGTTCCACTACCTCCACCATCGGCCCGACGGCGAGCGGTACGACGATCCCAACGAGATGGCGTCGGCCCTGCTCGCGGGCGCGCTCGATGCCGGTGTGCGGGTCACGCTGCTCGACACCGTGTACCTCCATGGCGGACTGGCCGACGGGGTGTACACCCCTCCGACGGGGGCGCAACGACGCTTCTCCGACGGCTCGGCAGCGACCTGGGTGACACGCGTGGATGCCCTGGAACAGACCGACACCGTCCGCGTCGGGGCCGCGATCCACTCGGTGCGGGCGGTCGACCCGACCGCGATGCGCGAGGTGGTGGCGTGGGCGCTCGCTCGCGACCGCCCGCTGCACGCCCACGTGTCCGAGCAGCCGGCCGAGAACGAGCAGAGCCTGGCCGCACACGGCGCCACCCCGCTCGGCGTGCTCGCGGCCGCCGGGGCGCTCGACACCCGGTTCACCGCCGTCCACGCCACGCACCTCACCGATCGGGACGTCGCCGCGCTCGCGGGCTCGACCGTGTGCATGTGCCCGACGACCGAACGTGACCTCGGCGACGGGATCGGACCCACCGCAGAGTTGGTGACGGCCGGCGCCGAGCTCTCCCTCGGCTCCGACTCACACGCCGTGATCGATCTCTTCGAAGAGGCTCGAGCCGTCGAGCTCGACGAGCGGCTGCGTTCGGGCCGGCGCGGTGTCCACCCGGCCGGTTCGCTGCTGCGGGCGGCCACCGTGGCGGGCCACCGGTGTCTCGGTTGGGACGACGCGGGCTCGATCGAGGCCGGTCGTCGCGCCGACCTCGTGACTGTGTCGTCGGCCACACCCCGGCTGGCCGGCGTCGGTGCCGACGCCCTGACCGAAGCGGTCGTGTTCGCCGCGAGCGCGGCCGATGTCACCGACGTCGTGATCGACGGCCGACGCGTGGTCGCCGACGGCCGACACTCGACCGTCGACGTGGTCGGCGAACTCGACGCACTGATCCCGGAGCTGATGGGAGACTGATCGGATGACGGTCGACCCCCAGCCGGCCGGCGCGGCGCCCTCGCTCGTGATCGACAACATCGGGTCGCTGATCACCAACGACCCGGCGCTCGGCCGCGGGCCGCTCGGCATCGTCGAACAGGCCTCGGTCGTGATCGTCGACGGTCGTGTCGCGGCCGTGGGTGCGGCCGGTGCGGCCGCCGACGAACGGATCGACGCCGCCGGCGCCTGTGTGCTCCCCGGATTCGTCGACTCGCACACCCACCTCGTGTTCGCCGGTGACCGGTCCGGCGAGTTCACCGCCCGGATGTCCGGTGCGCCGTACGACGGCGGCGGGATCAGGGTCACGACCGACGCCACACGGGCCGCATCGACGGCCGAGCTCGATCGACTCGTCCGCCTCCGGCTCGCCGAGGCACACCGGGCCGGCACGACGACGATCGAGATCAAGTCGGGCTACGGGCTGAACGTCGCCGACGAACGGCGCTCGGTCGAGATCGCTCGCACCCACACGTCCGAGTCGACCTTCCTCGGGGCTCATCTGCTCCCGTCCGAGTTCGCCGAACGCGCCGACGACTACATCGCACTGGTGTGCAACGAGATGCTCGAACAGGCCGCCCCGCACGCCGCATGGGTCGACGCCTTCTGCGAGACGGGCGCCTTCGACGCCGACCAGTGCCGCGCCGTCCTCGACGCGGGGCGCGCCGCGGGACTGGGGCTGCGGTTGCACGGCAACCAGCTCGGCCACGGGCCCGGGGTGCAGCTCGCGGTGGAGTGCGGATGCGCGTCCGTCGACCACTGCACCTACCTCACCGATGCCGACATCGAGGCGCTGGCCGCGAGCGACACGGTGGCGACGTATCTGCCCGCCACCGACTTCTCGACCCGCCAGCCGTACCCGGACGCCCGCCGTGCGATCGACGCCGGTGTCGACGTGGCGATCGCCTCGAACTGCAACCCGGGCTCCAGCTATACCACGTCGATCTCGTTCTGCATCGCGTTGGCGGTGCGCGACATGCACATGACGATCGACGAGGCGATCCGGGCGGTCACGGTGGGCGGGGCGCGGGCGCTGCGACGCGACGACGTCGGGCGACTCGCCGTCGGCTCAGCCGGTCACGCGGTGATCCTCGACGCGCCGACGCACCACCATCTCGCGTACCGACCCGGCGTGCCGCTGATCCGCCGGACGATCGGCCCGCTCGCCGAGCTGACCGGAGGGGTCTGATCCGCTCCGGCGCCCGGCTCGGTCGCGCCGGGTGCGAACTGGCAGCATGACACCGAGCGAGGAGTTCAGATGCCCGATGTGACGACCGTCGATTTCCACTTCGACCTGCTCTGCCCGTACGCCTACCAGACGTCGAAGTGGATCCGTGAGGTCCGCGACCAGACCGGTCTCGAGATCGCCTGGAAATTCTTCAGCCTGGAGGAGATCAACCGGGTCGAGGGCAAGAAGCATCCGTGGGAGCGCGAATGGTCGTACGGCTGGTCGCTGATGCGGATCGGCGCGCTGCTCCGACGCACGAGCATGCACGACGTCGACCGGTGGTACACGATCGCCGGCAAGGCGCTGCACGAGGACGGCAACCGGCCACACGAGCCGGACGTCGCCCGTCACCTGCTCGAACAGCTCGGGCTCGACCCGGCGCTCGTCGACGCTGCGATCGGCGACCCGACGACGCACGACGAGGTACAGGCCGATCACGACCGTGTCGTCGCCGCCGGTGGGTACGGCGTGCCGACCCTGTTCTTCGGTGACCACTGCCTGTTCGGGCCGGTGCTGATCGATCCACCGACGGGCGAGGCAGCCGTGCGCCTCTGGCATGCGGTGACGGCCTGGACCGAGTTCCCCGATCTGTTCGAACTCCAGCAACCGAAGACCACGGCGATCCAACGCCGGATCACCGACACGTTTCGGCCCTACCTGGAGGCGCGCGACTGGGTGAGCATCGACCGGGGGGTCGAGGTCGGGTTCACCGACGACGGGTTCGCAGTCGTCGGCGCCGCCGATCGCGATCGTGCGGCCGACGCATCGACATCCGGATCGGCGCACGATCCGACATCCGGGTCGACATCAGGATCGACGCGCGAGGAGTGCCGGTCGTGAATCGCCATCCCGCGGTCGAGCAGCTGAGCCGTTGCTGGACATCGATCGACGACGTCGTCGACGGCTTGGACGACGAGCAGTGGTCGACCCCGTCGCTGTGCCCCGACTGGACGGTGCGCGGCGTGCTGGAGCACCTCGGAGCGATCGAGCACATGCTCGCCGGGGAGCCGCCCGGTTCGATGGCCGAGGCGCTGCCGTTCCACAAGGCGGGGGAGTGGATGCGGGAGGTCGCCGAACTGAGCGACGACGACGTGCTCGCCCGCTACCGGGAGGTGATCGGGGTTCGGCGCGACGAGTTGGCGGCGATGTCCGACGACGACTTCGATCTCCCGTGCATGACGCCGGTCGGAGCGGCGACGTACGGCCGTTTCATGTACGTGCGGGTGTTCGACTTCTGGGTTCACGAGCAGGACATTCGCGTGCCGCTCGGCATGCCCGGCCACGAGACCGGACCGGCCGCGGACACGGCGATCCACGAGATCGAGATGTCGCTCGGCTACATCGTCGGTCGCAAGGTCGGGCTGCCAGACGGCGCGGGCATCACGATCGACCTCGTCGGCCCCGTCGCTCGCACGTTCCACGTCGTCGTCGACGGTCGTGCCGGCCAGGTCGCATCGCTGGAGTCGCCCGACGTGACCCTGCGCACCGACTCGACGACGTTCGCGCTGCTGGCCTGCGGTCGCATCGACCCGCAGGAACCGATCGACGACGGACGTGTGACCTGGGAGGGCGACGCCGAGTTGGGCGAGCGGGCTGCGAGGAACCTCGCCTTCACGATGTGAGGCGTCGGCCGACCGCGGGTGGTCAACCGCCGAGGCGCCGGTTCGACAGCCCGAACGAGCCGAACGTCAGCACACCGAGCACGAGCATCGCCCAGGGCAGCGTCGCGGCTCCGCTGGCATCGAACCAGCGTCCGATCAGCCACGGGAAGACCAGACCGCCGACACCGGCGCCGCCGACGAACCAGGCGGTCGCGGCACCTGTGACCCGGATCCGGCGTTCGAGATAGGTCAGCATCACGGGGAATTGCGGCGCGGTCGCCAGTCCCATGAGTGCGACACCGACCCACACCGGAGCCGTTCGGCCGTCACCGCCGATCAGCACGAGTGCGGCGAGGATCGTGAGGCTGCACGACGCGATCAGCAGCACCTTGGGTCGGAACCGGTGGCCGAGCGCGCTGGCCAGCAGGCGTCCGGCGGTGAAGCCGATCCAGAACGTCGTCGTCAACCACGTCGCGGCCAACTCGCTGAACCGGATCTCCTCGCCGTACGTCTG
Source organism: uncultured Acidimicrobiaceae bacterium (assembly GCA_963973395.1). Lineage (GTDB taxonomy): Bacteria > Actinomycetota > Acidimicrobiia > Acidimicrobiales > Ilumatobacteraceae > Ilumatobacter. Next base: position 4,806 of record CAXBAZ010000034.1, on the reverse strand, counting down.
GACCCAGCCGGCGAAACCGATCTCGAGGCCGACGTAGAGCAGGAAGAACGACGCCAGGATGGCGAGCATCGGTCGATCGTGTGGCACGTGCTCCTCGCGGGCGACGGGCGCGGTTGGCGCGGGCACCGCGACGAGCCACGCCGCGCGACCGAGACATGCGAGCGCCGCGCCCCGCACGGAGAGGTCGAAGCTCGCGTGCACGAGCAGCGGAGCCGAGAGCGCCCCGATGCCGAAGCAGAGGTGCAGCGTGTTCATCGCCCGGCCGCTGCCCGCCCCGAGCTGCCACAGCAGCATGGTGTTCGCGCCGACGTCGGTGCTGGCCGCGCCGGCGCCCATGACCGCGACGGCGAGGAACAGCCCGATCCGTTGGTCGAACTGCGGCAGGATCGCCAGGCCGGTCGCCATCAACACCAACGAGGCGCCGGCGACTCGGTGGCCGTCGAACCGGTCGTACAGGCGGCCGCCAAGCAGCGACCCGACGATGTACCCGAGGCTCTGGCCAACGAAGAGGATGCCGATGTCGGCGATGTCGCTGCCCGTCCGCGTCCGCAGTTCGGTCAGCGCCGGCCCGAGCACGCTGAGGGAGAACCCGACCACGAGGAACGTGGACAGGTAGACGACGACCGGCAACCGGAACTCGAGCATGTTCGGCTCAGCGTGCGCAGCCGCAGCCGCCACCACAGCAGCCGCCGCCCGTGGCACCGGCTGGAGCGCCGACAGCAGCACCGGACCCCGTCCGGGCGAACATGGAGAGCAGTCGCACCGTGTCGGCATGACCGCTCGGGCACGCGGCCGGTTCGCCGGACTCGCTCATCGGACGACGGAGCTCGAACACGTCGTCGCACGAACGGCATCGGTACTCGTACATCGGCACGGAGCGATCGTACCGGTCGCACCCGCTCGGGCGGATCCCGGAGGGCGCGATCCCGGTGAACGGAGCGGTGAACGGAGCGAACCTGGTTCGCTCCGTTCGGTCCCGGATGACCGGATCTCGGCCGTGGGTTCAGCGAGCGGTGAGCAGTCGACCGAGTGCCGTCGTCCAGGCCCGTCGGATGTCGGCGTCGGTCCGGTGGTCGTGGTCGCGGAGTTGTTCCCACGACTCGAACGACGTCGACGTCGCGACGACCCCGACGAGGTCGGCACGCTCCTCCGCTCCGAGTGCCGACAGCTCGGCGTCGAAGTGGTGCCGGAGCTGATCGGTGTACGTGTCACGGAGGCGTGCGAGGTTGGCCTGCGCCGTGGGATCGTCGTGGGCTCTGATCCGTACCAGTCGGCCGATCGGACCGGCGATCTCGTAGAGCCGCAATCGGACGTCGACCATGCGGGTGATGCGGTCGGCGAGGGGTCCCACCCCGACGTCGGGGATCTCGAACAGGTGGTCGTATCGCCGGAAGTACACCTCCGTGGCGGCACGCCGCAGATCGTCGAGCCCGTCGAAGTACCGGAAGATCGACGCGGCCGAAACACCCGAACGGGCAGCCAGCTGCTCGACCGACGGGGGAAGGTGGCCCTCGAGCACCAGATCGATCATCGCGTCGGTCACCGCCCGGCGGCCCCGGTCGCGGCGCATCGTGCGGCCGTCGACCCCGGCCGCCGACCCGTCGGGGTTCGGCCCTCCGGTCATGCTGTGCGCTTCGACGTCCATGGACTTCCTCCTCAACTGTTGAGAGTAGCACTCGCACAAGTTAGGGTCGGGGCGAGCGGAGGAACCACATGAGCAGACCATCACGATTCGAAGGCAGCGTCGGCCGCACGGTCGCCGACTCCACTCCCTGGTACGACGAGCCGCCGCATCCGGGCGCGGACGCGCCGAACGTCGTGGTCGTCCTGCTCGACGACACCGGGTTCGCCCAATTCGGGTGCTACGGGTCCGACATCGACACGCCGAACATCGACGCCCTGGCCGCCGATGGCGTGCAGTTCACGAACTTCCACGTGACGCCGCTGTGCTCGCCGACCCGCGCCTCGCTGCTGACCGGGCGCTCGCAACACGCGGTCGGTATGCGCTCGGTGTCGAACTTCCGAACCGGGTTCCCGAACCAGCTGGGCCACATCACCAACCACGCCGCGACCGTCGCCGAGGTACTGCGCGATGTCGGCTACGCGACGTTCTGCGTCGGCAAGTGGCACCTTGCGCCGATGGAGCAGTGCTCGGCGGCCGGCCCGTTCGACCAGTGGCCGCTGGGCCGCGGCTTCGACCGCTTCTACGGCTTCCTCGAAGGCGAGACCGACCAGTTCCATCCCGACCTGGTCTGCGACAACCACCCGATCTCGCCGCCCGGCGGACCCGACGACGGCTACCACGTGTCGGAGGATCTGATCGACCGACTCCTCGAGATGCTGTCCGACAGCACGGGCGTCCGGCCCGATCGGCCGTTCTTCGCGTACGTGCCGTTCGGTGCGACCCACGCTCCCCACCAGGCGCCGCAGGCCTACCTCGACAAGTACCGCGCAACCCCGGCGGCGACGCCTGGGACGACCTGCCCGCCAACCAGCGTCGTCTGGCCTGCCGTCTGCAGGAGGCGTTCGCCGCGTTCCTCGACCACACCGACGCCCAGATCGGACGCCTGGTCGACGGCCTCCGTCGTCTGGGGCAGCTCGACGACACGATCCTCGTGGTGCTCGCCGACAACGGGGCGTCGCAGGAGGGCGGACCGTTCGGCGTGATGCACGAGATGAAGTTCTTCAACGGCATCTTCGATCTCCCCGACGATGTCGTCGACCGGATCGACGACATCGGTGGACCGCACAGCCACACGAACTACCCGTGGGGCTGGGCGCAGTGCGGCAACTCGCCGTTCAAGTGGTACAAGCAGAACACGCACGAAGGCGGTGTCCACGTTCCGATGATCGTGCACGCGCCCGGCCACGTCGACGCCGCATCCACCGGCACGAAGCGCGCCCAGTTCGTCAACGTGGCCGACATCGTGCCGACGATCTATGAACTCGTCGGCGTCACCCCGCCCGCGACCCATCGGGGCGTCGAACAGCTCCCGGTCACCGGGCACTCGTTCGCGTCGATCCTCGCCGATCCCGGAGCACCCGCCACGAACACGCTGCAGTACTTCGAGATGACCGGCAGTCGAGCGCTCGTCGCCGAGTCGGGCGGCGAGTGGTGGAAGGCCGTGTGCAAGCACACGCAGGGTGCCGACTACGACACCGAACCGTGGGAGCTGTACCGCCTCGACGACGACTGGGCGGAGTGTCGCGACCTCGCGGCCGACGAACCCGAACGACTCAGGCACCTGATCGAGCTGTGGTGGCAGGAGGCCGAACGGCACGGTGTGCTGCCGCTCGACGACCGCCTCGTCGAGCTGTTCGGCGCCCGGTTCCGCCCCGACTCGCCACACCCCGAGAGTCGTCGCTACGTCTACCGCCCACCGATGTCGCCGCTGCCCGGTCAGGCGGCGGCTGCGATCGGCGGGCGCAGCTTCGACCTGACGGCGCAGATCACCCGCTCGAACGGCGACGACGGTGTGCTGTACGCCACCGGCACCCAGAACGCCGGGATGTCGGTGTTCGTGCAGCACGACCGGGTGGTGGTCGACTACAACGCGTTCGACGACCACGTCATCCTCGAATCCGACATCGACGTGCCCGAGGGCGACTCGACGGTCGTCGTGCAGGTTCGTCGGGGCGACGACCGGGCCGGACGGATGGCGATCGAGATCGACGGGGTCGCAGCGGGCGCGGTCGACCTCCCACTGTTCATGCGGATGATGTCGTCGGTCGGTCCGAGCGTCGGCTACGACCACGGATCGCCGGTGTCGAACCGCTACGAGGCGCCGTTCCCGTTCGCCGGCACCCTCCACGAAGTGGTCATCCAGCTGCTCTCGCAGCACGACCTCGCGACTCGCGACGCCGAGGCCGCGGCAGAGATGAGCCGACAGTGAACGCTCGGTGTCAGACACCGAACGTTACGGCGGGCGGGGGTGCACGGTGGGTCTGGCGATCACGCTGCTCGGCACGGGCAGCCCGATGCCGAGCCCCGATCGGGCCGGGCCGTCGACGCTGATCTCGGCCGGCGAGGGCGACCACGCCGAGCACTACCTCGTCGATGCCGGGCGCGGTGTGCTGATGCGCCTCGCAGCGCTCGGTCTCGGCGCGCCGAACCTGACCGCAGTGCTGATCACCCACCTGCACAGCGATCACATCACCGACCTCAACGACGTGATCACGACCCGGTGGGTCATGACGTTCACGCCGACGCCGCTGACGATCGTCGGGCCGGTCGGGACGAGGGCCGTCGTCGACCACATCCTCGCCTCGCTCGCGCCCGACATCGGCTACCGCATCGCTCATCACGATGACCTCACCGAGCCGCCGCCGGTCCGCGTGGTCGAGGTCGATGCCGGTCCCATCGAGCTGGGGGGTCGCACGTCGATCTCCTGTGCGCCGACCGACCACAAGCCCGTCGAGCCCAGTGTCGGGTTCCGGTTCGACCACGGCGGCGCGTCGGTGGTGACGGCCGGAGACACGGTGCCGTGCGCGGGGCTCGACATGCTGTGCCGTGGCGCCGATGCGGTAGTGCACACGGTGATCCGCAAGGACGTGATCGCCAACGTCCCGATCCAGCGGATGCACGACACGCTCGACTACCACTCCTCGCCCGAAGAGGCCGCTCGGACGGCCGCCCGTGCCGGGGTCGCCGTCCTGGTGCTGACCCACTACGTCCCGCCGATCCCGACCGGCGGGGATGGTGCCGACTGGCGCGACCTCGCTGCCGCGCACTTCGGCGGTGCGATCGAGCTCGGCGACGACCTCCACCGAATCGTCGTCGACCCGGCCACCACCCCGACCGCCACC
>CAXBAZ010000033.1:0-13497 GCA_963973395.1 uncultured Acidimicrobiaceae bacterium | reverse complement strand
CATGGTGTACTCCTCCCGTTCAACGTTGCGCTGCGATGGATCGAGCCTAGAATGAAACGCCTGTTCCGTCAAGAGCGATATCCTCGAAGGGGAAGAGAGGGCGTCGACGGGCGTGGAACGTCATCTCCACGAACCTGGCCCGAGTGATGCCGGGCGTGTCGACCACATGAATATGGTCCACTAACGGGCCGAATGCAGCAAGCGGGCCGTTGACGCCCTTGGCGACGACCACTCGAAAATCGGCAGGGTCAACGCCCGCATGCGTGAAGATCGAGGTCGTGGTATTCGGAACAGGAAGTTCAGATATGACGACTGTTGGGCCGTGATCCAGCCTGACGACGGCCCAGGCCCCTGGATCGAACCGTGTTACTCCTCCATGCACCGGTCCCTGGGCACGGAAGGGACCGCGCCCGATCCGTTCCACGACCACGGAGACCTCCAGCGGGGGACAGGGTGAGTGGGGGAGACGTCCCCCGAGGTAGAGGTCGAGCTGAGCGTCGACACCGGCGCGGTGGCACTCGCTCACGGACTCCGAATCGCAGAGCGTTTGGACCAAACTCGTCTCACCCGCCTCCAGCGCAGCTCTGAGCAGAGCGGTGCTGTCGGCCGACGAGCCGGCACCGACGTTGTCGCCGGTGTCGAGCAGGAGCATGCGCGCAACCTGGCTCGGTGTTCGCCCCATGACAGCAGCGATCTCGACGGCAGTGCCGAGCAACTCGTCGCGTCGCGCCACGATCGCTTCGGCAAGCCGAGTTGCAGCTGCAGCAGCGGCCGGTCGTGAAGCGTTCGCGACCGCCGCAACGCTCATCCCCATGTCGGGAACGTCGGCGTACGGAAACCCTTGAAAGATCGTCACATCGAGCAGGTCGGCATCGGCCTCGACCAGTTCGTCGGCGAGCCGCCCGAGTTCCAGCATCACCCCTTCATTGGTGTTCTGTCGATCGATCTCGGGAACGCACGGGACTTGTACCAGTTCGCTCACGGGCCGGATCGTTCCGTCTACCGCGTCGCACAGCCAGCGTGCACAGGTTTCGGCCCGGGACCCTGCATCGACGTGGGGATTCGTTCGGTATCCCATCACGATGTCCGCCACGGTCACCGACGGTGACAGGTTCCCGTGAAGGTCGAAGACCACCCCGATCGGCACATCAGGTCCAACGGTCACACGTACCTGGTGGACGAACGTCACGTCGACCGGGTCCAGCTGGTCGCCAGCACACGCGCCGTGAAGGGCGAGCAACACGCCATCGAACTCGTCACCTGATCGCAACCCCGACAACGCCGAGTCGAATAGCCAGCGAGTCGTCTCGTGGTCGAGCCGTCCGCGTGGCTGGCAGTTGGCGAAGAACAGCGGCACCGGCTCGTGGCCCGCGGCAGTGACACCGCGCACGAACCCCCCGACGGTCGAGTCAGCACCCGGCTCGCCATCGAGCATCTGGGTCGTGGTGTACGTGCCGCCCTCCCGGAACGACGCAACCGTCACAGGGACCGGTGAGAACGTATTGGTCTCGTGGGAGAAGCCGGTGATGGCGATCCGGCCCATCACCAGCTCCTCGGCCGGACCAGCCGCCCGCCCAACGCACCGGTCGTCACTCCAGCGGCAATGGCATGCTTGCCATTCACGAACACGTCACGGACCCCGATTGCTCGCTGGCAGGGATCAGCGAACGTCGCAGTGTCCGTCACCGCCGCCGGGTCGAACACGACGACATCAGCAGCAAGTCCCTGCTCGAGCCGGCCGCGGTCCACGATGCCGAGCCGGGCCGCCGGCTGACTGGTCATCATGGAAATCGCGCGCTCGAGCGTCAACCGGCTGGATTCGCGAACGTAGCGAGCGAGGAGTCGCGCATGGGCCCCGAAGCTCCGGGGATGTGGCCGAAAGCCAGCCGGCATGTCGATCGGATATGCGAGCCCGTCCGAGCCGAGCGTGGCGAGGTCGTGCCCGACGAACTCCGCCACGTCGTCGGCGGACCGGTAGAACATCACGACCATCAACTGGGGCCCGTATTCGACGCAGAGCTCGAGCGCCGCTCGAACTCCCGGCTGTCGTCGGTCTTCCGCGATCTCGGAGATCGATCGTCCGACGAGTTCTGGTGCACCTGGGCAGGCGCACACGATGATCCGATCCCAGTGCCAGGCGATCCCTCCGAAGAACCCTTCCGAGAACTCGGCCTCAGCGAGCCGGAATGCAGCGTCGTCGGACAGTCGCTGACGCATTTCCTCCCACCCGCCGCGCTGGGCCCAATCAGGCACGAAGGACAGGAGCAGAGTCGACGATGCGTCGTATGGATAGACGTCGTACGCCACGTCCACCCCAGCGGCGCTCGCCTGCTCGAACATCGCCAGCACGTCGCTGGCGCGCCCCCAGAGGGCCGGGTTGTTGATCGCAGCGTGCGAATGCTGCAGCTTCACGCCACTTCGGTAGGCCGTCTCGAGCGATGACTCGTACGACTCGAAACCAGGCCCATCGGTCGAGTGGGTCGCGTAGAGCGCATTCCTGCGTCGCAGCACCCCCGCCAACTCGACGATCTCTTCGTCGGAGCCGTACCGGCTCGGGACGTACGTTCGCCCGGTACTCATCCCGACCGCGCCCTGGTCCAGCGCGCGTTCGAGGTGGCGCACCATCTCGGAGAGTTCGTGCGCCTCAGCCGGTCGAGCGTCGAACCCCATCGTCGCCGTCCGCAATGCTCCATGGCCCACGAGCGCGGCCACGTTCAGCGCCGTTCCATTGCTCACCAGTGCCCGCTCGTACGAGGCGAGATCATCCCACGTCGGTGTCATCTGCCCGCTTCCGACGCCGACCATCAGTTCGACGTTCTCGTCGACTCGGTCGGCCGAGATCGGAAAGGGCGAGAAGCCACAATTTCCGATCGTCTCGGTGGTGACCCCTTGCGCCAACTTGCTGTCGCCCCGCGGCCACCTCAGTACGGCGAGATCGGAATGCGTGTGTATGTCGATGAACCCCGGACACACGGTGTGATGCGCGGCGTCGATGTGGACTCGCGCCGACTCGGGAGGGAGACGCTCGGCAACGGCCGAGATTCGGTCACCCTGGATCGCGACATCGGCGACTCGAGCGGGACCTCCAGACCCGTCCACCACCATGCCGTCGGTGATCAAGAAATCCCACATCCAAATGCTCCAATCCGATACGACGGTTTCGAAAAAATGCGGTCGACGGCCGCGACGGTCGCCGAGTCACCTCGCTCATGAGGTCAGTGGTGAACCCACCCACCATCGACGACGAGGGTTTGGCCAGTGACGAACGAGCTGGCGTCCGACGCCAGAAACGCGCACACCGACGCAACATCGTTCGGCTGACCTCGGCGCCGAAGACACTGCACGGAGAGCGCGTGTGCGTCAGTTGCATCAGTGTCCGGGAAGAGTTCGCGCTCTGACTCCGTGTGAATCGCGCCCGGCATCACGCAGTTGACGCGCACCCCGCGCGGGCCGACCTCGCGAGCCAGCGATCGCGTGAAGCCGATCAGCCCCGCCTTCGAGCTGACGTAGTGCAGCGACCCGATCGCACCAGTGCTGGTCATGACGCTCGAGACAGTGATGATGCTCCCCCTCCCGAGGACCGACATGTCGTCGAACGCGGCCCGGGCACACAGGAAGGTTCCTGTGAGGTTGACGTCGAGCATGCGCTGCCATTCGGAGATCGGAATCTCCGTCCAAGCCTGTCGCCCGGTATCGGTGAGCGCTGCGTTGGCGACGAGCACGTCGACACGGCCCAGCGTCTGGCGCGCGGTGACGAACATGCGTCCGACGGCGACGGCGTCCGTGACGTCAGCAGCGACAGCGACCGCCGCTCCTCCGGCACGCTCGATTTCAGCGACGACTCGATCGGCGTCGTCTCGGTCACGTGGGAGGCAGTTGATGATCACGCCGGCGCCTTCATCGGCGAGTGAACGCGCGATCGCCGCTCCGATTCCCCGATTCCCACCCGTCACGACTGCAACGCGGCCGCTCAGATCACTGCGCCGCGTCATCGTCGAAAGGTCTGGACAGCAGCGACATACGCGTCGAGTTGCCGCAGGGCTGTGTCGCGGTCGACACAGTCGACGGTGAACGAGATGTGATCGACGCCGATGGCAACGAGATCCTCGATCGCTCCGGGGTCTGCGAGCACTCCGAACCGACAGATCGTGAACTCATCCGCGTCTCTGCCCGCGTCTGCGACATGGGCGCGGATGTCGGCGACGATCGCCCGGTCGATCGTCGCCGTGTTCGGCGGGATCCAGCCCTGGCAATGCGTTGCCATCCAGTGCAACACGTCCGGACCGGGTTCGGCGCCCATGAGCAGCGGCGGGTGCGGCCGCTGAATCGGCTTCGGCCACGCCCACGACGCGTCGAAGTCCACGAACTCGCCATGGAACTCGGCTTCGTCGAGGGTCCACAGCGCCTTCATCGCCAAGACGTGTTCGGCGAAGACGGCTCGTCGTTCCGAGAACCGTACGCCGTGGTGTGCGAGCTCCTTGGCCAACCAGCCGTAGCCGATGCCCAGTGCGACACGACCTCCCGAGAGGACGTCCAGCGTTGCGACCTCCTTCGCCAGCCACAGGGGATCACGCTGGGGCACGAGCGTGATCGCCGTACCCAGCTGCAACGTGGATGTCACCGACGAGATCGCTGCGAGAGTTATCAGCTGGTCGAGCGTGCGCCAGTATTCGCGAGGCAGCGCTTCGACGCGTTCGGCGACACTCGGCGACAGCGTTGCCGGTGTCGGAATGTGGCTATGGTCGGGCAACCACAACGAGTCGAGCCCAGCACTTTCGGCGGCTCGAGCCAACTCGATCGGGTCGATCGATTCCTGGGTCGGAAAGTGGTAGATGCCGAACTTGACGTTCGAGGAAGAGGTCGACGCGCTAGAGGGCATGACCTACTCCAGCGCCGGAGGCGCCGGTCAGCGTCGCCACCACCTCACGAAGCGTCTCGACCACGACAGGGATGTCCTCTTCGCCCAGCCGCGTCGCCGGCGCACTGATGCTGAGCGCGAGTGGTGGCTCGGTCATCGGAATGGCGACCGCGATACACAGGCTGTCGGGCTCGTTCTCACCCGCATCGATCGCGTATCCCTGCTGTCGAACCTGCTCGAGCTCGGCGAAATACGCCTCCGGGTTGATGATCGTCCGACTCGTCATGCGCAGCATGCCCTGCGACGTCAGGATCGCTCGAACTCGATCGTCACTCAGGCCGGCGGCAATCGCCTTGCCCAGGGCAGTCGAGTGCACGTAGCTCCGGCTGCCGATCCGCGCTGCCAGCCGCATCGCAAGCGGACTTTCCATGATCTCCAGATACACGATGCGGTCACCGTCAAGTTGGCCGAGGTTGCACGTCTCCTGGAACCGATCGCGGAGCTGCATCAAATGAGGGCGGATCTGATCGATCAGACCCACCAACTGGCCCACTTGCAGGGTGCGCACCTCCGGACCCAGCCGGAATGCGCCCGCCTCATCCCTGACAAGGTATCCACGTTCCTCGAGCGCCCCTGCGTACCGGAAGGCGGTTGCCTTCGGCTGCGACGTCCGCGACGCGATGTCACCGAGCGTTACGCCGGTTTCGGCCTTCGCCACGGTCTCGAGAACGTCGAGCACTCGATGCACCGCTCGCGCTGTCGGTTGCTCAGTCCCCTCTGCCACAATTGTGTTCCTCTCCGTGAATCGTCCGGAGGATCGACCGTCCGGACGCCGCCTCGCAATCTCTACGAGTCTAGTCACTATCGAAACGCGAGTTTCAATCTAGCATGATGTCATGCCCGGATCTGCCCACGAGGTGACGGTGATCGCGACCGGTCTGGCCGCCCCGGAAGGTCCGGTAGTCGGTCCAGGCGGATGGATACTGACGGTGTGCAGCCGGACGCCGGAGACTGGGCCATTGCCCACGGCGGGGGGCGACATCGTCGCAACACATCCGGACCGTCCGAACCGGACACGGTTCGTCTGCTCGACCTCCACCGCTGACGTGGTCGGCGTTCCGGCAGGGCTCGCGTTCGGACCGGATGCCGCCCTGTACGTCTGTGACTCTGGCCGCCGTGCCGTGCTGCGCATGGCGACGACCGGAGCGGCCGAGGACTTCCTGACCACTCACGAAGGCGAGCGCTTCAACGGGCCGAACGACCTGGCCTTCGACGCCGACGGCAACATGTACTTCACAGATCCGTACGGTTCGAGCGTCGACCATCCTGTCGCTCGGGTCTACGGATGGAACTGGAAGTCGGGACAGTTGCATCTCATCGATCACCGCATGGCGTTCAGCAACGGAATCGCCCTCCGCGGTGACGGTCTGTATGTTGCCGAGACGCTGCATCGGCGAGTCTGGCGATACCGGCTGCGCGGCGACGGTTCTGCCTCGGGACGGGAACTCTTCTGCACGATCGGAGCCAGCGGGGCGCTGGGACCAGACGGACTGTGTTTCGACGCCGACGGCCATCTTTACGTGGCGTCGTTCGGTGGACGATGTATCGAGGTGTTCGATGTCGATGGTCGGCCAGTCGATCGGCTTCTCGTACCCGGCGTGCGTCCCACGAACGTCTGCTTCGGTGGACCTGGCCATGATGCGCTGTTCGTGACGATGGACGACACACTCGAACTGGTCCAACTCCAGGTCGGCCAGCGTGGCGGCGTGCTCCCACACTGCCCGTCGCAGGTCGTCGACCATCCGTTCGGGGCAGCCCTCAGCCACCTCGACTAGTGTGAGTTCCTGGCTAGTGCGCTTGGCGCTTGGCGCTTGGCGCTGGAGTTCCGGGCCTATGCCCGACCAACCTCTGCTTCGGCGGCGACCGGCACGAAGAGTTGTTCGTTACCGTCGATGACGCCCATGAGCTGATCCGGTATCGGCCCAGCAGCGTCGGCGCTGTGCTTCCGCACTGCCCGTCACGTGTGCCCGATCACCCCAACCTCACTCTTCTCAACGTTCGTCGGTCATGACGGTCATCGCTGCATAGGTGTCGAGAACCGGGCACTATCACAATGAGCTGGCTCGTACCTCCAACAGGCCCCTCGCCACGGTCCCCGCTCACTGAGTTACTCACCGGGAACCCAGGCGATCGGCTCGCGCTCGGCAAATCGACCTTCAGGCACGTAGGCAATCCGCAAGAACGATCGAGCGCGAGTCAGGGCGACGTAGACACTTCTGTGTTGTTCGTGCTGACGCTCGAGCTGGTTGAGCATGCTGTCCTGGGTCGTCAGCTCGCCGTTCAGCAACAAGACGCGGTCCCATTCGAGCCCTTTCGACTGGTGGATCGTGAGGCCGAGCACGGGCGGCTCGCCGACTAGGCACAGCTCTCGAAGCCGGATCATGTACTCGGTCGCCCTCTTGCCTTGCTGCTTCCATTTGGAGCCCGAGGGGTTGAATGCTGACTGCAGTGACGCCCAGACGTCGTCGATAGAGATCGACGGATCGCGAAGCGCTGCGAGAGCCGGATCGATGACGCCGTCGCAACTGTCGACACCAAGTTTGCGTCGCGCTTCAACAACTCCCGATGCGTCGCGTCCGTGGTAGCTGCGAACGATCTCGTTCAGGAGTAGAACGAAACAGTTCGCCAGCTCGCTGCTGTCCAATCCGCTGGGACGCCCCATCGGGAGAACCGGGATGCGGCGTTCAGCCCACAGCGTGTTCCAGTCGTGAGCAAGAACGACATCGAACTCGTCGCCGTCCCGACCAGCGACCACTCTGAACGGCAGCTCGTCGAAGAGACACCGTGCAAGTTCCTTCATCTCGATGGTGAGGTATCGACGGTCGCCAGGCATGTCGATCTGTTCGAAGGAGTGCGCCTTGAGAAGCTCGAGAACGCGTTCAGGTGACGCCCCGCGGAACTCATACAGGCTCTGCCAAGGATCTCCGACAAGCGTGACTGTGACGCCAGCTCGAATCGCCGCCTCGATCACGGCAGAATCGAGAACGTTCATGTCAAACGACTCATCGACGATGATGTGGCAGAAACTCGCACCGAGACAGGCTTCGACAGCGGCGGCGAACGCTGGATGGAGACCAGGGGCGAGAGCTGCGCCCAGGACATTTCGGACCTCTGCATGGGTGCAGAAGCCATCGCGCACGGTGCTCAGCAGGTTCTTCGGATTGCAGAAGCAAGGCTTAGGCGCAACCCGATCGCTCCGTGTTCCCTGAGCGGCGATTTGCGCCTCGTCGTCGAGCGTGAGCGCGTAGCGGATCTTCTTACCTGGGCTCCTCGTCGACCCGGGATGATCTTGCCAGGAGTCGTCGACCTTCGTCGGGAAGATCCCGGATGGCCACTGGATGTGGCCGTGGAACACCAGGTGTCTGAGAAGCTGACGATGCAACTCGTCGAAGGTCGAAATCGCGTTTGGCCACGCCGCAGTTCGCGGTCCCCATCGGGTCTTGACCCTGGTCTCCAACTCGGCACGGGCCGACCGAGCGAACGTCACGCCAAGTACACCCCTTGGATCATGCCGATAGCGCTCAAGACGAAGGAAGCCGAAGGCCTCAGTGGCGAGATATGTCTTGCCGGATCCAGGCCCTGCCTTCACGTAGCACAGTCGTTCGCGAGTGGTCGCCGCGATCAACTGTTCCGAAGTCATCGGGTGAACGATCATGGATCTTCAGCGGGCTCCTCGACATCGTCGGAGGTTGGGATGAACCCGTCCCACAAGAAGTCGAGCAGGCTCTCGATGTGTCCAGGAATGACGACCTCGTCAGGATGGGTGTCGCAGTAGTCCGCGACGTCATCGGCAAACGCTGCCTTGCGCGATCGGCCGGCGTTCTTGAAGAATTCGGCGACGCCCGATCGGCTCGGTCCTCCGCCGTCGGGCCACGGCCGGGACTTCGCGGGTCTCGCCCCGTACAGATCCTCAAACATCGTCTCGTTGCCATCAACGAGTGACGGTTCGAGAGTGGGGTCGCTAGAGAAGGCGCCGAGGCGCCCTTCGGACATCGCGACAGCAGGCGGGATCCACTTCGGTGCCGGCTTGCCGTCGCTATCGACGAGCACCCCAAGCTTAGTGCAGATCGGATGGTCTCGATCGACGAGAAGGCGATAGAGCCACGGTCCTACGCGGCTTCCGACGACTGTGACGGTGAGGGCGTCGACGAAGCGGCGCTTGATTCGGTCGTCCGCGGCCCAGACACGGGCAAACGCTCGAAGCACCGTTGCGTCTGTGACGCCCTCCACGAGCACGACCCGATCTGCGAAGATCGACGCAGATCGGCTCGCGTCCAGGTGCCGGCGGGCGAGCGCTCGGTGATCCTTCCTGAGCTCGAATCTCTTGATGGTTCTGGCTGCGGGGCCGTCCTGCGTGCGAACGCACACGACGAGGTCGTCAGGATCGCAAGCAGCGACGATCTGATCAGAGTGGGTCGTGATCAGCACCTGTACTTCGGGTCGATCGCGCACGACCTCCTTGAGATACGTCACAAGCCCATGTTGGAGCTGTGGATGCAAGTGCGCCTCAGGTTCCTCGAGCAGCACGATCGCGTGGAAGTTCCCGGCGAAGAAGGTCTCCCCCTCCATCGCTGCGTTCTCTTCCGCTGCCCGCATCTCCGCCCGACGATCCTCGTCGGTGATCTCCGGATCGTCCGATTCAGGTTCGGGAGGATTCATGGAATCGTCTTGAGTGGACGTCGTCGGTGGCGCCGTGGTTCGGGTGAGGTCGGGGATGGCCGCAAGGATGACCGCGAGTTCCAAGAGATTGGCGTAACCGAGCCCCTCTGTCTCGAGCCGACGCGAGTCAGCGCGCTGACCACCGATGGCGCCGATGAGAAACTCGAACACGCGGGCAAGGAACGTGTCGTCGATCGTTGTTGTGCCGAGGTAAGGGACGCGCCCCGATACCCCATCCGTCAACTCGGCGAGCTGGGCGCCGACCCGCTCCTCCGCTGCCCGCACTGGCCACTCTTCCACGACCGATCCGATCAGCCCGCCGAGCAGACCCCGAAGTTCCCGCAGCGATTTGTCGCCACGATCCCTAAGGCCCTGGGATTTCAGGAGTTCGACAATGAGTCGCGCTTCACGTCCCGCAAGGTCCATCGATGGGTTGCGGGTCGGAGACAGATACAGGACCGGTAGCTGCCCGTTTCTGAGGTCCTGACTACTCGACGCAGAAACCCTGCCCATTGACGAAGTGAGCGTGGTCTCCCACGCCGGCGGGGCTCCGTGGGCACTGAGCATGTCGCCGAGCGGGGAAGGATCGTCAGCTGGTAGGCCGTACGCAACATCGATCGTTCTTGTCGCCACCGAACGGGACAAGACGGCGGACGGCGGGCGAGGAACGTACGGAAACACATCGTGATGTGCCAAAACGATCCCATCGACGAGAGTCGACTTTCCGCCCGAGTTCGCACCCGCCACGACCGAGAAACGACCCGGAAGCTCGCAAGTAAACGGGGTCTCCGACGCAGCTCGAAGACCGTGAACCACGATTCGTTCTAAATGCACCTGTACGCCACCTTCATGTCAGCGAGTGGGCTGTCTGCGAGTGTCTGATCGCGAGCATGTTTCGTCACGCGAACTCGTCTTGATCGAGCGGGCCGACACGAAGGACGGCTTCGAGCAGGCGTCTATTCGAGTGGTGCGCCAGCGCGACATCAGCGGAGGCGACGACTGAATCCGCGTGTATGCGATTCCCCAAATCCCTCGTCGTGTGGAGGCAGGAGAGAATCGCCTCACGACGGGAACGCTCGCGCCGCCCCGCCGGCGACTTGTCCGGGGCGTCATCCTCCCATTGCTCCTCGAGACGCTCCAACCTCTTGTTCAGCGACCCATCTCCCTGCGCTCCCAGACTCGCAGCGACGAGTTCGGCTACAGATCGGAGGAGTACGACCGAGCCACGCGGACTCGCCAGTCGAACTGACCACGCCTCGGTCACCAACGCTGGAACTTGAGGATGCACTTCGACGGCGAGCCGATCCTCCCACTCGGCGAGCCAGCCAAGCTCCGCCGACGGCGAGAGATGCATGGCGCGCTTCAGCCGGTCTGGAACCTCGAGTCGGGCGATTGCGTCGGCGCCTGGTGCGAAGCCTTCGACCGCACAGCCGATTGCGTCCTGGCTGTAGTAGAGGACGTCGGTCCAGTCAGACGGAAATCCATCCGGAGGCCCCTGTGGGCTGGGGCCCACTTGCGAGCCGAACTCCACTCCGAATCGTGAATCGGCGACCATGCTCTCGGCGACGGCGGTGGGGCTGGCTTCCAGACACGGTCGCACGAAGCCCCCGAACTCGTCGTAGAAGATTCGTCGGTACCGATCGAGACCCTCATGGTCCAGGTAGTCGATGTCATATTCCAAGACGCCGTTGATGCGCTGCTTCGGACAGCTTCGCGCCGCAGCATCCAGGACTCCCCCGTCAGCGAGAGTCAGCAGCGCGACGATGGCTGGGCCACATCGGTGTTCTGGAAGAGCCATTCCGACGAGGTACATCGGATAGTCGCCGACCAGACCCTCTTTGACGAACGCCTCGATCGTCCGGCCAGCACCCCAGTGGACGAAGAGCCCGTGTTCGTTCAATGGTGGTTCGAACTCGTCCTCGATCATGGGTTCGCCGATCGGGCAAGTCTCTCGACCGTGGCAAAGATCTGCACAAGGTCTGACTCGACGAAGATGGCTTCAGGACCTTCGGGGGCCACGCCGTCGTACGGGGATTCATAGACGCGGCCAGGTTCGACGAAGCCTCGTGAGGTGAGTTCGTCGATGATCAGGTTGACGAAATGGATCTGGTTCTTGCTGTAGCGCTTGTCGTCGAGGAACTCGGCGAACGCCGCCTTGGCGGCAGCTCGATCGAGACCGACGAGTGAACGGACGAAGAGACCGAAGCTGCCGGCCTTCGCGCTCGCCTCGGCGAATGAGTCGTCGTTGCCGATGCCGGCGGCGACAAGGATTCGCTGGAGGTCGGAGATGTCGTCGGAGGTAAGCGGCTCTCCAGAGCGGACCTTGGCGACGGCGGCATCGCCGAGATGTTGCTTGAGGAAGTGCTCTGCCTTCTTGCGGAACTGGAGGAACTCGATGCTGCCCACTGCTCCCCCGGTACCCGGCAACTCGACCTCGACTCCTTCGCCCATCTCGTCGCCGAAGTCGGAGTAGATGACGCCCTTCTTCGACCGCTCGATCAGCGGGACGAGAAGGCGCAGCTTCTTGCGCACCTCTTCGAGCATCGGGTAGCTGACGTTCACCCACCACTCGTCCGACTGGATGTCCTGGATGAGCTCGAGCTGCGCCGCGATTACCGGAATCGTCTGCTGATCCTCCAGCGCACCTGCGATCGCCATAACCTTGCGACGCTGTCGCTCGAACGGCTCGCTGCGAAGCACGCCGAGCTGCGCGTTGAGCAACAGCATGTCGAAGCGCTTGGCATCCTCGTGTTCGGGGTCGAGTTGGGCAGGCAGTTTCGCCACCCGGTCAGCCAGCGCAGCGAGGTCACCGACCGATAGCGACTCCCACGCCTGGCCCTCGCGGTACTTCTCGACGAGCTCCAGATGAGGTCGCACGAGGAAGTTGTCGTCGTTCATCGAGGCGATGGCCTTACGCAACACTCCGGCGACCTCGGCCCGTTCGTCGCCGTGGGCCTGGATGGCGTCGAACGTCTGGATCAGCTCCAGGCGGGCCTTGAAGATCTGCTCACTCAACGGCACTCCGCCCGAACCCTCGGCTGGGACCAGCTGCTGGCTGAAGTACTCGAGGTTCTGACAGAAGTCGAAGACCTTGAACTCTCGCTTGTCGTCACCGGGCCCGAACAAGTCGGAGCAAAGCCGGGTACCACGACCGATCATCTGCCAGAACTTCGTCTTTGAGCGGACCAGCTTGAAGAAGACAAGGTTGACGCACTCGGGTACGTCGATGCCGGTGTCGAGCATGTCGACCGAGATCGCGATGTGTGGTGCTTTGTCCTTGATGGAGAAGTCGTCGATCAGACTCTGGCCGTACTTCACGCTGTGGGTGATGACCCGGGCGAAGTTGCCGTTGTCGAGCTGGGGGTAGTTCGCGACGAAACGTTCGTAGATGTAGTCGGCGTGGCGCTGGTTCTTGGCGAAGATGATCGTCTTGCCGAGCCGGTCGCCACCGGCGACCCGGATGCCCTGCGTCATGAGGTGTTCGAGGGCCTTGTCGACGGTGTCCTCGTTGAACAGGAACTTGTTGAGCGCCGCAGCATCGATCTCGTCGGGCGAGTCGAGCGGGTTGCCGTCCTCGTCTTCGCCCCAGTCGAATTCGTCCCAGTCGTCTTTCTCATCGTCGGACAGCTCGTCGTAGCGGATGCCCTCGCGCACGAACTTCAACGGCACCGACACCCCACGGGGCGGCACGAGGTAACCGTCGCTGATCGCATCGTCGAGCGAGTAGGCGTCGGTCGGTACCCCGGTCTCGAGGTCGAACAGGTCGTAGGTGTTCTTGTCGACCTCGTCCTTCGGCGTTGCGGTGAGGCCGACGAGCAGTGAGTCGAAGTACTCGAAGATTCCCCGGTACTTGCGGTACACCGAACGGTGGGCCTCGTCGATCACCACCAAGTCGAAGTGGCCCGTGCCGAAGCGGCGGG
>CAXBAZ010000032.1:0-13649 GCA_963973395.1 uncultured Acidimicrobiaceae bacterium | reverse complement strand
GGCGACTCGACCATCGAGTTCGACGTGAACATCGACGAGGTGATCCCGATCCAGACCGACGTCGTGATCGACCGGGTGGTCGAGGTGCCGATCAGGACCACGATCCCGATCAACGAGTCGTTCGACACGACGATCACGGTCGACACACCGTTCGGCGGTGTGCCCGTCGACGTCAACGTGCCGGTCGACGTCGACGTGCCGGTCGATCTCGTGGTCGACATCCCGATCAACGAGACGGTCGAGATCGACGAGGAGTTCCCGGTGCAGCTCGACGTGCCGATCGCGATCGAGGTACGTGACACCGAACTGGCGAACCTCACCGACTCGCTCGCCGCCGGCCTCGAGTCCCTCCAGGAGGTCCTCACCGGCCTCGGCTGACTGTGAGGGTCTGACCCCCTCCGGCCGATGGTGGGGGAAACCCCACCGTTGATTCGCCGGGGGGCACGATCGAACGTGCGCCGAGCCGTCCGTACGGTCGTCGGTATGCACGAGACGCTCGCCCCACCATCGGTCCGCCCCCTCACACCGCCACCGGCGCAGCGCGATCATCGCGGGCGTCCTGCCGCCCGCGCCGTCGCCGCGGTCAAGCGGTACGGCAAGGGGGACACCGCCGTGATCGCCCTCGATCACGTCGACGTCGACATCCCCGTCGGTCGGTTCACCGCTGTGATGGGCCCGTCCGGGTCCGGCAAGAGCACGCTGATGCACTGCCTCGCCGGGCTCGACACGCTCTCCGCCGGCCAGGTGTTCCTCGGCGAGACCGATCTCGGGACGCTCAACGATCGCCAACTGACGAAGCTGCGTCGCGAGCAGATCGGGTTCGTCTTCCAGTCGTTCAACCTGCTCCCCACGCTGTCCGCCAAGGAGAACATCACCCTGCCGCTGACCCTCGCGGGCCGCAAGGCCGACCGCGCCTGGCTCGACACCGTGGTCGACACCGTCGGTCTCGGGTCGCGCCTGCGGCATCGCCCGCGCGAACTCTCCGGGGGCCAACAGCAGCGGGTCGCCGTCGCCCGGGCGCTCGCCAGCCGGCCGCAGGTCATCTTCGCCGACGAACCGACCGGCAACCTCGACAGCCGGACGGGCGGAGAGATCCTCGAGTTCATGCAGCGCGCGGTCGTCTTTCTCGCCGACGGTCGGATCGTCGACACGATGGCCGCGCCGACCGCGGCCCGGGTGCTCGACCGGATGAAGGACATCGGATCATGAGGTCGCTGACCGTCAAACAGCTGTGGGCCCGCAAGCGGCGCGCGGTCGGTGCGTCGCTCGCGGTCATCCTCGGCATCGCCTTTCTCACCGCCACGTTGGTCCTCGGCAATGCCATGACACAGGGCATCGACTCGCTGTTCACCGAGGGATATTCGGGTACCGACGTCCAGGTTCGCAACGACACGGATCTCGGTGGCGACAGCTTCCAGGTCGCGGCGATCGACGCATCGATCGCCGACACGATCGCGGCCGTCCCCGGCGTCGAGCAGGTGCTGCCGATCGCCGAGGGCACGGCACAGATCACCGGCTCCGATGCGAAGCCGATCGGCGGCAACGGTCCTCCGACGATCGGCTCGACGTGGAACGAGTTCGAACGCCGGCCCTACGTCATCACCGACGGGCGTGCGCCGACAGGCTCGACCGAGGTCGTGATCGATGCCGGGTCGGCCGAACAGGGCGACCTCTCGGTCGGCGACACGACCGAGGTCCGCACGCCGGAACCGAACGAGATGACGATCGTCGGCATCGCCGAGCTGAGGAGCGGGAGCGAGCTGGGCGGTGTCACCTTCGCCTGGTTCGACCTGGAGACCGCTCAGGAGCTGATGCTCGGCAGCACCGACGTCGTGACCACGATCGACGTCACCGTGGCCGCAGGCACGTCACCGGACACGGTCCGCGACGCGGTCGCCGCCGAGATCCCGGCCGGCACCGAGGCCGTCACCGGTGTCGAGCTGGCAGACGAGGCACTCGACGAGGCGAACTCCGACTACCTCGGCTTCTTCAAGACGTTCCTGCTGGCATTCGCCGTGATCGCCCTGCTGGTGGCGGCGTTCAGCATCAACAACACGTTCTCGATCCTGGTCGCCCAGCGCACACGCGAGTCGGCGCTCCTGCGCGCGCTCGGGGCCTCACGGCGGCAGGTGCTCGCCTCGGTCACGTTCGAGGCGCTGCTGATCGGTGTCGGTGCATCGGCGATCGGATTCGGCGCGGGCCTGGGGCTGGCCGTCGGTCTCAACGAGTTGATGACGGCTGCCGGTGTCGGCATCCCGACGGCCGGACTGGGTGCGTCCACCTCGGTCGTGCTCACCGCGATGGTCACCGGTGTGGTCGTGACCCTGGTGGCGGCGGTCGTACCGGCCGCCAGAGCTTCCCGCGTGGCTCCGTTGGCAGCGCTGCGCGACGTCGCTGTCGACCGGTCGGGTGGGTCGATCGTGAGGACGACCATCGGCGGCGTCGTCACCGCGGCCGGCATCGTCGCGCTCGCCGGTGCGACCGAGATCGGCGACGCACCGATGATGGTCGCCGGGCTCGGAGCCCTCGCCGCGTTCGTCGGCGTGATCCTGCTGGGACCGGTCGCCGCCCGGTTCGCAGCCGGCGTCATCGGCACGCCGGTGGCCGTGCTCCGCGGCACGACTGGCAAGCTGGCCCGGCGCAATGCGATGCGCAACCCCAAGCGCACGGCGGGCACCGCCTCGGCGCTCATGATCGGCACCGCCGTCGTCGCCCTGTTCGCGTCGCTCGGCTCGTCGATCAAGTACTCCTTCACGGAGCTGATCGATCAGAGCTTCGGCGGCGATCTCGTGATCCGCCAGGACGGCTTCTCGGGAGCCGGCATGCCGATCGAGCTCAGCGGTGACGTCGCCGATCTGCCGGAGGTGGCCGTGGTGGCACCGCTGCGCGATGCGCCGGTGCTGATCGGTGGCGACAGCGAGGAGTGGCTCGTCGGCAGCGACCTGGAGCACCTCACCGACGTCGCCGACCTCGGCGAGGTGACCGGCGATCTCGGCGGGATCGGCTCGGACGAGATCGCGGTCAGCACCCAGTGGGCCGAGGACAACGGCGTGGGAATCGGCTCCACGATCGACGTCCGGTTCCGTGACGGTGAGGCCGGACGACTCCAGGTTGCGGCGACCTACAGCGAGGAAGCGCTGATGGGCTCGTTGCTCGTCGACACCTCGACGATCGACGCCCACGCGACACGCCCCAGCGACTTCATCGTGCTGGTCGACCTGGTCGACGGCGTGTCGCTCGCCGACGGCAAGGCAGCGGTCGAGTCGGTGACCGGAGCGTTCGGTGAGCCGCTGATCGAATCGAGCGAGGAGTACCTCGACTCCCAGGCCGCCCAACTCGATCAGATGCTCGGCATCGTGTACGCCCTGCTCGGACTGGCGGTGATCATCGCCCTGATCGGCATCGCCAACACGCTGTCGCTGAGCCTCCACGAACGGACGCGAGAACTCGGATTGCTGCGAGCCGTCGGGCAGAGTCGCCGTGCCCTGCGCTCGACGGTGCGCTGGGAAAGTGTGATCATCGCCATCTTCGGCACGGCCGGGGGGCTCGCACTCGGCACGTTCATGTGCTGGGGACTGGTGCGGGCGATCAGTGCCAGCGAGGGCTTCGGCTCGTTCGCCCCGTCGTACGTCACGCTCGCCACCATCCTCGGTGTGGCGATCGTGTCGGGCGTGGTCGCAGCGGCCCGCCCCGCGCGACGCGCCGCCAAGCTCGACGTGTTGGAGGCCATCGCCACCGAGTGACCGGGGGAACCTCCGGTCACGATCCGGGGGTGTCGGCCCGCCGCACCCCGACCGGAGGTTGTCTGACCCCTCGGGTCAGCGCAGGCTGGACTGGAGTGCCGACTGCATGTTCGATCGAGCGGCGTCGAGTGATTTGCGGGCGGCCCCGAGGTCGGCGAACGTGCCGGTCGAGCGGGCATCTTCCCGGCGGCGCCACGCCGACAGGAGGTGCTGGAAAGCGTGGTTCTGGAGAGCGTTCATGGACCCAACGGTACGACCGCTGATCGGCTCGGACAATTGCGGAACGGGCGTTCTTCAGCGTGATCTTTCAACGTGGCCTTGGATTCCATTGCTATCTGGGCTCATTCCTGTGAAAGTGAAGGAATGGCGGCGATCGACCTGGATGACATCAACATCCACCTGCTCGACCTCCTCCAACACCACGGGCGGATGTCGTACCGCGAGCTCGGCGAGCGGGTCGGACTGAGCGCGCCGGCGGTCACCGAACGTGTCCGACGGTTGGAGGAGCTCGGCGTGATCAAGGGGTACCGGGCGGTGGTCGACTACGAGAAGCTCGGGTTCCCGCTGCTGTGTGTGATCCGGCTCAATTCGCCCCGGGGGGCGCAGGGAGTCGACGACATCATCGAGCAGATCCCCGAAGTCATCGAGTCGAACCGGGTGACCGGCTCGGAGTCGCACGTGATTCGTGCCCGCGCCCGCAGCACCGCCCACCTCGAGGACCTTCTCCACGAGCTGTGGACGCACGGTGAGTCGAACACGAACATCGTCACCAGTTCACCGGTGCCCCGGCGACCCATGAACCTGCGTCGTGCGCTCGCACGTCGCTCGGCGGCCGACTGAACGCTTGGTGTCCTGCCGCATTGGTACGGCCGCGAACTCGGGCCTCGTCCTGAACAATGTCGGTGAATCAGATTCTCGGAGTGCACGTCGCGGCACTGTGAACCCATCCAGGCTGCCCGAACAGCGAACATCCTGATCACAGACTTGTAATCGAGCGTTGTTTGCCTCAAGCATCCAGCGAGCGGAGGACCGCAATACTCAAGGCCAAGCCCTTTCGGCCAGCCTGTCGCCGACGACATTGGCCGCCGCTATTGGTTGTCGCGCAGCCGGACGAAGAACGGCGCTGACCGTTCCACTACCCCGTGTGGGAAAGCGACCTCACATTGGATCGAGTACACGCCTTGATCGTCCGCTTCGAAGGTCACGGGCAGAGCGAACTGCATACTTCCCGGCAGCTCTGGATAGCGCGTGCCGCCGATCTCAACCTCCGCCCGGCCGACTCGCTGCGTTTCGCCGTCCGGTCCGGCGACCGAGACGCGCATTACGACCTTCGCGCCTTCGGCGAGCTCGTGGTCCTCATCCTCTATGAGGATGTAGCAGTTGGTCTGAACCATTGCCGGAAAGCTTTCGACGTTCCGTACATTCATATTCGCGCCCACGAGTACGTGGGCTCCCCGACCATCCTGCACGGCAGCCTCGCACGGGAGCAGAGCAGCGATTCTCATCGCACGACCTCTGCGAGTCGGGCCGGGACTGAGCTGGTATCCGAGCTTGACCGACGCTCCTCCTGCGGGAGCCTCACGTCCACCGGTCCCGACGAGAAGTAGGAGATTGTGTCAGCAACGAGACTGCTCGAGAAAGCGAAGTCATCCAGTGACTCGTCGACCCCACTCGTGTGAAAGTTGAAGTACGCCGGCTCAGCGTCGACCGGGCACACTGATCCGCGGACGAGATACTCGAGCGCATCAAAAGCATCAGCGACGCGAGCGAGACCGGCGCCCTCATAGTCGCCGGCTTCATCTCGCTGCACCATCTGCTCACTAACGCCCAGCCGGTCGGCAAGTTCGGCCTGCGTCAAGCCACGGGAGATCCGGACCTTCGACAGGATCTCCCCTAGGTCATCGAGCGACTGAAAGTTGAACGCCGTCACTCGACCCTCGCTGATCTCCCTGAACTCCTCGATCTCGCAATCCAGCTCTCGCCGTAGCTTTTCCAGCACGTTGGCCTCAAGATCCGACACGTTCTCACGGGCGAGTGTCAATCCCTCCCGTTTGCGAAGCGCCACCTTCAGCTGTCGCTTGTTCTTAATCATGGTCCTGCCCCTTTACTCTGCGGGTTCCTCACGGAGTAGTCGGACGACGCCTCGTCGCTTGAGGTCCCTAGTGGTTTGAAAGTATTCAAGAATCGAGATGGTCTGCCCTGCTCTGTGTGGCGAGCGCTGCGGCGACGGGAACGGCCAAAGATCAATGCCCATTGACCGCTTCAGCTCCTCGTGACGGTCGAAGTCGAGTAGACCCCAGCCCGAGGTATCGCTGGATCCAGGATCGAAGATCAAATCAATGTCACGCGGCCGGACCTTGGATGTCACGAACGAACCGCCGATCCAAATCTTGGTCACGTTCCGCGACCACAGGTCCGTCACGATGAGGTCGAGCGCTCCCAACAACTTCTTTCGCCCGTACGACCCACCGAACCGATCCTTCAGCTCCGCCAACGTAGTGTCGTGCACTCCAGACGGGAGCAGCCCCGTTTGGGGATCGAGCGACGTGAGCACACTTAGACAACATAGCAGTTGTCTAATACATCGACACCCGACGGCACAACTTGAATGTTGTCTACCGCACTGTGCGAACGATCGTCCTGATGTCGTCGGGAATGCTGGCGTGGTGTCCGACCGTGCTGCCGCCGGACGTCGAAAGGCGGGAAATCGACGCGCCCCGATCGGTTCAACGGCGAACGCGGGCCGTCGGGCCGGTCGCCCGGCCCGACGGCGTCGGTGTTCGCGCTCCTGGTGACCCGGATGGGTCAGTTGCCGCCCTCGTTCAGGGTGACCTCGATCGGCTCGAACCCTTCACCGGTGAGGTCGAGACCCTCGTCCTCGAGCAGCGCCCAGGCCGCCTCGACGTACTCGTTCGTGTACGCCTCGGCCGCCGGCTCCTCGGTGAGCACAGTGGTGCCCTCGAGGTTGGGGGTGTTCAGGCTGATCTCGACCGTGCGGTCCCAGGCCTCCTCGTCGATCCAGCCGATGCCGTCGGGCGACGGCCAGATCAACTTGTTGACCTCGTTGGTCTGCCACAGCTGGTGGCTCGCCCCGAGGGTGGGACCGGCCGCCAGCACGATGTCGGTGCACGACTCGGGGTTGTCCCGGCAGTACGCCCATCCCTGCATCGACCCGGCGACGAACCGGGCTGCGATGTCCTGGTACTCCTCGTCGCTCGCGAGACGCTCGCCGTCGGCCCAGATCGCGTCCTGGAGCATGCCCACGCCGACCTCTTCGTAGTTGACGACGTTGAAGTCCTCCGGCTGGTACAGCTCGCCGGTATCGGGGTTCACGGCTTCGAGCACCTGGGCGTACTCGTTGTAGGTCATCGCCTCGGCGGCGTCGATGTCGCCTTCGAGCAGGGCGACCATGTCGAAGTTCTGACCGACCAGCTCGACGTCGGAGGCCGGGTCGAGCCCGGCCTGGCCGAGCGCGGCGAACACCTCGTACTCGTTGCCGAAGCCCCAGTTGCCGATCCGCTGTCCCTCGAAGTCGGCCGGCTCGGTGATGCCGGCGTCGACGAACGACACCTGGAGGGTGCCGGAACGCTGGTAGATCTGGGCGATGTTCACGATGTTCGCCCCCGCCTCGCGGCTGGCGAGCGCCTTGGGCACCCACGCCAGCGCGAAGTCGACGTCGCCGTTGGCGAGCTGGGTCTGGGGCACGATGTCGACACCGCCCTCGACGATCTCGACCTCGAGGCACTGATCGGCGTAGAAGCCCTGGTCCTGGGCGGCGAAGTAGCCCGCGAACTGCGCCTGGGTGAACCACTGGAGCTGCAGGCTCACCTCGTCGGGCTCGGCACAGACCGCTGTTTCGACGTCGTCGACCACGTCCTCGACGGCATCCTCGACGTCGTCGGCGATGTCCTCGGCCTCGTCGGCCGCGTCGTCGGCGATCTCCTCGGCTTCGTCGACGGCGTCGTCGGCGATCTCCTCGGCATCGTCGACGACCGAGTCGTCGACGACATCGTCGACGACGTCGCCGGCGTCGTCGTCACCGCCGCAGGCTGCGGCGACCAGCGACAACGCGGCGAGCGCGCCGAACGTTCGGGTGAACCGGCGCCCCCTGGATCGTGTGGTGCTCATGATGTTCCTCCCCCCGGGGCAGCGCCCCGTCGTTGTGTGATGAAGCTCTCCAACAAGATGGAGACCAGATAGAACACCAGGCCGAGCAGGCACGCCCCGATCACGTAGGACCATGCCACGGCATTCTTGGAGTTCGCGAAGTTGGACGGGATGAAGTAGCCGAGCCCGTTCTGACGGCCGCCGAAGTACTCTGCCACGAATGCCGTGATCACCGAGGTCGGCGCCGCGATCTTCAGCGCTGTGAACAGGTACGGCAGGGCGTTCGGGATGCGTGTCTTCACCAGCACGGCCCGCGGCGACGCGGCGTACGACCGCATCAACTCGAGGTGGGTGGGATGCACCTGACGCAGCCCCTTCGCCACGTTGACGAGGACGATGAAGAACACGATCAGCGTCACCATGAGCCGACGCGGGATCTCGCTCGTGGACGAGAACATGTTCTGGAACACGGCGACGAGCACGATGATCGGGATCGCGTTGAGCGCGATCGCGAGCGGTGACGCGAGCTCGTCGAGGATGTCGAAGCGCATCAGGAGGAAGCTGACGGCGACGCCGAGCAACGTGCCCGCCAGGAGGCCGACGAGGGCGTTCGACCCCGACACGAACGCGGCGCTGCGCACGAGGTCGACGTTGTCGACGAACGCGCTCCAGATCGCACTCGGCGCCGGGAGGAAGAACGGCTTGAGATCGAAGGCTTTCACGACCCCTTCCCACGCCAGTACGAAGGCGACACCGAACACGAGCGGTGGGAGCACCAGGCCTGCGACGCTCCCGAGCGAGCCCCGAACCCGCGCACCGCGACCCGGGGTCGTGATCGCATCGATCGGCGCGACGGCGGTCATCGGTCGTCCACCCCACCGCGCACCGCGACCGGCGAGCCGTTTTCGACGCTGCGCAGCGCCTCGCGCACCGCGGTGATCGCACCGTAGAAGGCATCTGCCTCGCGGGTGTCCTCGTCACGATCGCGGCCGAGATCGATCGTGACGACGTCGGTGATGCGTCCCGGCCGCGCCGACATCACCACGACCCGATCGGACAGGTACACCGCTTCGGGGATCGAGTGGGTCACGAAGACGACGGTCGTGTCGGTCTGGCCACAGATCTGCAGCAGTTCGGCCTGCATGTGTTCACGCGTCATCTCGTCGAGCGCGCCGAACGGTTCGTCCATCAGCAACAGCGGCGGGTGGGCGGCCAGGGCCCTGGCGATCGCGACCCGCTGCTGCATACCCCCCGAGAGTTGCCATGGCATGTGACGGGCGAACTCCGGGAGTTTGACGAGTTCGAGCATTTCGTGCGCGCGGGCTCGCCGGTCGGTCTTGCTCCAACCCTTCAGCTCGAGCGGCAACTCGATGTTCTTCTCGACGGTCCGCCAGTCGAACAGGCCGGCCTGCTGGAACGCCATGCCGTAGTCCTGGTCGAGGCGGGCTTGCGCCGCCGGCTTGCCGTTGACGAGCACCTGACCCACCGTCGGCTCGATCAGGTTCGCGATCAGCCGCAACAGTGTCGACTTGCCGCACCCGGACGGCCCGATCAGCGACACGAACTCGCCGGGTTCGACGACCAGATCGATGTCGGCGAGCGCGTCGACCTGATTGGCCTGGCCGACGTTGAACACCTTGGACACCTGCTCGACGACGACGGCACTCACGGATGGGTCCTCCCGTCGGACCGGCACGGGCCGGTCCGGTTGCTGCTGGTGGCGGATGACGGGCGGGCGGATCTCACGTGCCCTCCCGTGGACGCTGACGCATGAGGGTGACGTCGAGCGCGACGACGAGCCCGAACAGCGCCAGCCCGAGAGCGGCGGCCCCGAACACTGCCGCATAGACCTTGGTCGGGTCGCCGGTCGACGCCTGCTGGTACGACAGCACGGCCCGGCCGATGCCGCCGCGGATGCCGGTCGAGATCTCCGACACGATCACGCCGACGACCGAGAGCGTGGCACCCAGCTTGAGGGCGGGCACGATCGACGGGACGGCGGCCGGAAAGCGCAACTTGACGAGTGTGCGCCACCAGCCGGCCGCGTAGCTGTCCATCAACTCGACGGCCGCGGCGGGAGCGGACTTGAGACCGCGCAGCGTGCCGACCGCGATCGGGAAGAAGGCGAGGAACGCGGCGAGCACGCACACCGAGGCCCATCGCGGCCACTCCCAGCCGAACACGTCGAACCGCCCGCTCCAGCTGACCACCTGGGGAGCGAGTGCGATCAGGGGGACGGTCTGGCTCATGATCACCCACGGCAGCAGCCCACGCTCGACGACCCGGAACCGGGCCATCAGCACCGCCAGCCCGATGCCGACCGCCGCGCCCAGCAGGAGCCCGACCAGCGCCAGCCGGAACGTGTACCACGCGTAGCCGGCGACCGTCAGCCAGATCGGGTCGCCGCCGCCGCGATTCTCGGGTTCGCCGAGGCGCTGCACGATGTCCCAGGTGTGCGGCATCGCCCGGTTCGACGACTTCGGGATGACCGGCATGCCCAGGACCGACCCGCCGTCCTCGGGCCCCACCACCTTGTAGAGCTCCCACATCGACGCGACCAGGAACAGCGCGATGCAGAACAGGGCGGTGCGGCGGGCGGCTCGGCGGAACACGTGGCGAGACTAGTGTCTGCTCGGCGAGCTGCGGGATGACGTGTTCGCCGTACTCGAGCAACGTGTGATCCTTGCCGTCGTGCTGGAGGTAGATCGCGAACTGGTCGACGCCGAGCGAGCGGAGCTCGTCGAGCCGGCGGAGGTGCTCCTCCGGGGGACCGAGGATGCAGAACCGATCGACGATCTCGTCGGGCACGAACGAGGCATGCGTGTTGCCGGCCTGACCGTGCTGGTTGTAGTCGTACCCCTCGCGGCCCGCGATGTAGTCGGTCAGTGCCTGCGGGATCGCATCGTTCCGGTCGCCGTACCGGGCGACCATGTCGGCCACGTGATTGCCGACCATGCCACCGAACCACCGAACCTGGTCGCGCATGTACGCCATCGACGCGTCGTCGCCGTCACCGACGTACGCCGGGGCGGCGACCACGATCGTGAGCTCATCGGGATCGCGGCCCGCGTCGGAGGCCGCGGTGCGCACGCTCTCGATCGTCCAGGCCGCGATCTGCGGATCGGCGAGCTGGAGCACGAACCCGTCACACGTCTCGCCGATCGTCTTCAGCGCCTTCGGGCCGTAGCCGGCTCCGAGCACCTGGAGACGCGACTTCGACGCCCACGGCAGGGTGATCGTCGAACCCTTGTAGTCGACGCTGTGACCGTTCGCGAGCTCACGGATGACGTGGATCGATTCGGCCATCGTCGCGAGCGTGGTCGGCTTGCCGTTGGTCACGCGCACGGCCGAGTCGCCGCGCCCCATCGAACAGATCGTGCGGTTGCCGTACATCTCGTTGAGCGTGGCGTAGGTGCTCGCCGTGACGGTCCAGTCGCGGGTGGCCGGGTTGGTGACCATCGGCCCGACCATCACATTGCGCGTCTCCGCGAGGATCTGGCTGTAGATGACGTACGGCTCCTCCCACAGGATGTGGGAGTCGAACGTCCACACGTGCGAAAACCCGAGTGACTCGGCTCGTTTCGCGAGTTCGATCACCCGTAGCGCGGGCGGTGTGGTCTGCAGCACGATCCCGATGTCCATGCGGCGACACTACCGATGCCCTTTACAGGCCGTAAAGCCCCTGCCCCGCCGTCACACGGTGTTCACACGGCGGCGCGAACGTCCGGTGTCGGACACCGAACGTTACGGTCAGCGGGTCTCGGGGAAGCCGAGATCGACGGAGCTCGTCGCCGGGTCGGGCCAGCGACTCGTCACGACCTTGCCGCGGGTGTAGAAGTTGATGCCCTCGGGGCCGTACATGTGCGTGTCGCCGAACAGGCTCGCCTTCCAGCCACCGAAGCTGTAGTAGCTGACCGGTACCGGGATCGGCACGTTGATGCCGACCATGCCGACCTCGATCTCGAACTGGAACTCGCGGGCGGCGCCGCCGTCGCGGGTGAAGATCGCCGTACCGTTCGCGAACGGGCTGGCGTTGATCATCTCGACGCCCTCCTCGTAGCCGCTGACCCGAGTCACCGACAGCACCGGGCCGAAGATCTCGTCGTCGTAGCACTTCATGCCCGGCGTGACGTTGTCGATCAGCGTCGGATCGACGAAGTAGCCGCCGTCGTTCGACTCGCGTCGGCCGTCGACCACGACCGTGGCGCCCTCGCCGGGCGCACCGTCGATGTAGCCGGTCACCCGATCGCGCGATTCGGCGGTGATCAGTGGACCCATCTCGCTGTCGGGCTCCATCCCGTTGCCGACCTTCACCTTCGGGATCCGCTCGGCGATCTTGGCGACGAGGTCGTCGGCGATCGCGTCGGCGGCGAGCACCACGCTGATCGCCATGCAACGTTCGCCGGCCGACCCGTACGCGGCGCCGATCGCGGCGTCGGCAGCCATGTCGAGATCGGCGTCGGCGAGCACGAGCATGTGGTTCTTGGCGCCACCGAGCGCCTGGACCCGCTTGCCGTTGCGCGTGCCGGTCTCGTAGATGTACTTCGCGATCGGCGTCGAGCCGACGAAGCTGACGGCGGCGATGTCGTCGTGCTCGAGCAGCCGGTCGACCGCGACCTTGTCGCCCTGCACGATGTTGAAGCAGCCGTCGGGCAGTCCGGCCTTGGACAGCAACTCGGCGACCAACATCGTGACCGACGGGTCCTTCTCGCTCGGCTTGAGCACGAACGTGTTGCCGCAGGCGAGGGCGTTGGCGAACATCCACATCGGCACCATCGCCGGGAAGTTGAACGGGGTGATGCCGGCGACCACGCCGAGCGGTTGACGGATCGAGTAGACGTCGACGCCGGTCGACGCCTGCTCGGAGAAGCCGCCCTTCAGCAGGTGCGGCACGCCACACGCGAACTCGATGTTCTCGAGACCTCGGGCGACCTCGCCGAGCGAGTCGGAGAGCACCTTGCCGTGCTCGGCCGTGAGCAACGACGCGATCTCCTTGCGGTTGGCGTCGACCAGCTCGCGCATCCGGAACAGGATCTCGGCGCGCTTGGACAGGCTCGTCGCACGCCATCCGGGGGCGGCGGCCTTCGCGGCGGCCACGGCGGCATCGACCTCGTCGACCGACGCGAGTGCCACCACGCCGGACTGCTCGCCGAGGGCGTCGGTGACGCGGAAGCGCACACCGAGGAACGCCTCGGAGTACTTGGACGCCATGCCGACGAGCGCGGTGATCCACATCCAGAAGAGGGCACCCGGTCCGCCCAGCGCGATGGCCGTGGCGACACCGACGATGTTGCCCACACCGACGGTCGCGGCCAGGGCGGTGGTCAACGCCTGGTACTGCGAGATGTCACCCTCGCCGCCGTCGTCCTTCCGTTTGAGCAGCCCCAGCCGCAGGGCGGGGACCAGCTTGCGGAACTGCAGCATCCGCAGCCGGATCGTCAGGAACAGGCCGGTGCCCAGCAGCAACGGGATGAGGACGAACGGCCCCCAGATCACCGATCCGATGTCGGCGAGAAACGTGTTGATATCTTCCACGGGCGGAAACATTAGACGGTCATTCGTCCGGTTCGGGGCGCAGTGGGATAATTCGGTCATGAGCATCGATCCCGCCGGCACCGACGACCCGCTGTCAGAGTCCGAAATCCAGGAACTGCGATTGGAGATCGACCGCCTGGACGCCGAGATCCTCGACGCGATCGTCCGCCGCAGCGAGATCTCCAAGCGCATCGGCCGCACACGGATGAAGTCCGGCGGCACGAAACTCGTCCACACCCGGGAGCTCAAGGTCTACGAGCGGTT
>CAXBAZ010000031.1:0-13715 GCA_963973395.1 uncultured Acidimicrobiaceae bacterium | reverse complement strand
CCCGCCAGCGCCGCCGGCACCGTCTCCACGATCTCGTCGCTCATGGCACCTCGGTCGTGGTGTCGTCGGTCGTGGTGTCGTCGCCGGCGGCCGGGGCCCGACCTGCCTGCCACGAGGCGAGCACCAAGAGCGCTCCGCCCACGGTCACGCCGATGTCGGCGATGTTGAAGATCGGGAACCACTGGAAGTCGATGAAGTCGACCACTCCGCCGCGGAGCCACCCCTCCTGCCGGAACAGACGGTCGATCACGTTGCCGATCGCTCCCCCGACGATCATGCCGACGGCCACGTCGGTGAGCCGACCCGGCTGCCGTTTCAGACTCAACAGGAGCACGACGACGACGACGAGCGCCACCACCCCGATGATCGGGCCCATGTTCTCACCGCGGCTGAACGCCATGCCCGTGTTGAAGGCGAGGTTGAACCGGAGTGTCCAGAAGATGTCGATGTCACGATCGACCAACTCGTTGACGGCCCAGTGCTTCGTCAGTTGGTCGGCGACGATCACGAACAGTGCGACCGGTGCCCATGCGAGACGAGCGCCGTCGAGGCGGTTCATGCGTGCACGATCATGGCGGGCGGCGGTCGAAGAATCGGGTCAGCGGCCGATGCCGCCGACCTTCTCTTCGACCAGCTCGGTCGACCACGGAATGGCCTCGAGCCGCTCTTTCGGGATCGGACGCCCGGAGATGGTCGAGTACCCGTAGGTGCCGGCCAGGATGCGGAGCAACGCGGCGTCGATCTCGACCACGGCCTCACGGGCCTGGGCGCTGAGAGCGAGGTCGCGCTCGCGCTCGACGACCATCGTGTCGCCCTCGCCGCCTTCGTCGTCGAATTGCACATCACCCATCTCGGCCTCCTCGACCAGTTGATGGGCTTCGTCCTCGAGCCGTTTGGCCTGGCCGGTGAGCCGGATGCGTTCGGCTTGGAGCGCGTCGTGCATCTCCTTCACGAACGCCAGGTCGAAGTCTTTCGTGTAGCCGAAGCCGTCCTTGTTGAACCGGGGCTTCGGGAGTTCCAGGTGGGAACCGGTGGCGCTGGTGGTCGACATGGTGGGGGTGTCTGAGGCCTTCCGTGCGGATGATCGGGGGGTACGAGCGGCCGACGACTTCCGGGCCCGACCCGCCGACGAGGTGGTCGATCTCGTCGGAGCCGACGTGGTTCGGGAGGAGCCGGCGGTCTGCTTGCGAGCAGTCTGCTTGTTGGTCGTGTCGTTCGACGTCGAGGTCGACTTGTCGGCGGTCGACTTCTTGGCAGTGGTCTTCTTCGCCGTGGTCTTCTTCGCCGTGGTCTTCTTGGCAGTGGTCTTCTTGGCAGTGGTCTTCTTGGCCGTGGTCTTCTTGGCAGTGGTCTTCTTGGCGGCGTTCTCGTCGGCCGTGGATTTCTTGGCCGACGCCGACTTCTTGGCGGTCGTCTTCGACTTCGCGGCCGCATGGTTCGCGGTCGACTTCTTCTTCGCTACAGCCACGATCCGTGTACCTCCCGGCGAATGTGAACGCCGGACTCTACCGTCTGCATTCCCGTTTGGGGGCGACCGGAGGTGGTGGTACCCGGAATCGGGTGGGATCGAGCCGGTCGCCGACGCCCCGGAGGAGATTCGAGACGTCAGCCTCCGCTGCGAGCGACGCGGATCGACGCATCGCCCACGTCGCCCGACGCGGTGACCGCCAGCGTTTCACTCATCACCAGTTCACGATGGGCCTCGAACGCCGCCACCACGTCGGCGGGACCGGACACCGTCAGGTCGATGCGGTCGCTCACATCGAGCCCCTCGTCGCGACGGGCCTGCTGGATCTGGCGGATGAGATCGCGAGCGGTGCCCTCCCGTTCGAGCTCGGGCGTGACGTGCGTGTCGAGCACGACGAGTCCGGCGGAGCTCTTCAGCGTCGCCACCGCCCCGCCGTCGTCACCCGACACCAGCCGGAAGTCGAACTCTCCCGGTTGCAACTCGACGCCGCCGACCGTCGCCAGGTCGCCGTCGAGCGTCCAGTCGCCCGACTTGTAGGCCTTGACGACCTGCTGCATCCGGCCACCGAGGCGCGGACCGAGCGCCTTGGGATTGAGCACGAGTTCGTGCCGGCCGAACCGGCCGACGTCGGTCGTCAACTCGACGTCCTTGACGTTGAGCTCGTCCCGCAGGATGTCGAGGTGCGGCGCCACGAGTTCGACGTCGGGGGTCGCCACGACCGCCTTGGCCAGCGGCAACCGGACGCGCAGCCCCTCTGCCTTGCGGAGCGACAGCAACGTCGAGCACGCATCACGGACCTGGGCCATGCCGGCGTGGAGGTCGGCGTCGCGGGGGAACTGTTCGCCGGACGGCCAGTCGGTGAGGTGCACGCTCCGGCCGGTGCCCGTCAGCCCGTCGTGCACGTGCTCGGTCACGAGCGGGAGCAGCGGTGCCGCCACCTGGCACAGCGTCACGAGCGCCGTGTGCAAGGTGTCGACGGCGTCCTGGTCACCGGCCCAGAACCGGTCACGGCTGCGCCGGATGTACCAGTTCGTGAGCGTGTCGAGGAACGTCGCGACGTTCTCGCACGCGCCGAAGAGGTCGTACACCTCCATCGTTTCGGTCGCCCCCTCGACGAGGCCACGCAGCTCACCGAGCAGGTACCGGTCGAGCACATCGGTCTGATCGGTACGGAACGTGCCGGTCGTTCCGGCGGCGTTGGCGTACAGCGTGAGGAAGTAGTACGCGTTCCAGAACGGGAGGATCACGTGGCGCACGGTGTCGCGCAACCCGGTCTCGGTGACCGAGAAGTCGGCGCCGCGCAGGAGCGGCGACGACAGGAGATACCAGCGCATCGCGTCGGCGCCGTGCACGTCGAACATCTCGTTCGGGTCGGGGTAGTTGCTGAGCGACTTCGACATCTTGCGGCCGTCGTCGCCGAGCACGATGCCGTGGCTCAGGCAGCTCGAGAACGCCGGCCGGTCGAACAGGGCCGTGGCGAGCACGTGCATCGTGTAGAACCAGCCGCGGGTCTGGCCGATGTACTCGACGATGAAGTCGCCGGGATAGTGGTCGTCGAACCATTCGGCGTTCTCGAACGGGTAGTGCACCTGGGCGAACGGCATCGAGCCCGACTCGAACCAGCAGTCGAGCACCTCGGGGACGCGACGCATGGTCGACCGACCCGTCGGATCGTCGGGGTTCGGGCGCGTCAGATCGTCGATCGCCGGCCGGTGGAGGTCGGTGACCGTCGTGTCGAAGTCGCGCTGCAGCTCCTCGATCGAGCCGTACACGTCCACCCTCGGGTACTCGGGATCGTCGCTCTTCCACACCGGGATCGGTGACCCCCAGAAGCGGTTGCGGCTGATCGCCCAGTCGCGGGCGTTGCCGATCCACTTGCCGAAGCTCCCCTCCTTGATGTGGTCGGGCACCCAGGTGATCTGCTCGTTCAGCTCGACCATCCGGTCGCGGAACTCGGTGACCTTGACGAACCACGACGAGATCGCCCGGTAGACGAGCGGCTGCGCACAGCGCCAGCAGTGCGGATACGAGTGGTCGTAGCTGTCGTGACGCACCACGACGCCCTCGTCCTTGAGCCGCCGGATGATCGCCGGGTTGGCGTCGAACACGTGCTGGCCGACGTAGTCGGCGACCTCGGCGGTGTACCGGCCGTGCTCGTCCATCGGACAGATCGTGGGGATGCCGACCGCCATGCAGGCGATCTGGTCGTCCTCGCCGAAGCCGGGCGCCATGTGGACGATGCCGGTGCCGTCCTCGGTGGACACGAAATCGGCGCCCAGCACCTGGAACGCGTTCGGGGCGTCGGTGAAGTACGGGAACATCGGTGTGTACGTGCGACCGACCAGCTCGGCGCCGGTGATCTCACCGACCCGGGTGGCGTGCTCGAACTCGCGCTCGTAGGCGGCGAGTCGCGACTCTGCGATCACGTAGCGCTGCCCGTCCTCTTCCATGACGGCGTAGGTGGTGTCGGGTCCGACGGCGAGCGCCAGGTTCGACGGCAGCGTCCACGGTGTCGTTGTCCAGGCGAGCACCCACGTCGGCACGTCCGCGGCGTCGGCCGGACCGCCGTCCAGACCGCCGTGCAGGCGGAACCGCACGGTCACTGCCGGGTCCTGACGGTCGCGGTACACGTCGTCCATTCGGGT
This sequence comes from uncultured Acidimicrobiaceae bacterium, assembly GCA_963973395.1. Classification (GTDB taxonomy): domain Bacteria; phylum Actinomycetota; class Acidimicrobiia; order Acidimicrobiales; family Ilumatobacteraceae; genus Ilumatobacter. The sequence continues at coordinate 9,602 of CAXBAZ010000031.1, read as the reverse complement.
CTCGGTGTTGCTGAGCGGCGTCTCGCACCGCCAGCAGTAGGCGAGCACGCGGAAACCCTCGGTGATCAGGTCTTTCTCCCACAGTGACTTGAACGCCCACATGACCGACTCCATGTAGTCGGTGTCGAGGGTCTTGTAGTCGTTGTCGAAGTCGACCCAGCGAGCCTGACGGGTGACGTAGTCCTCCCACTCCTGCGTGTAGCGCAGCACGCTGGTGCGACACGCGGCGTTGAACTTGTCGATACCGAACTCGGTGATCTCGGGGTGGCCGGCGATGCCGAGTTCCTTCTCGGCCTGCACCTCGGCCGGGAGACCGTGACAGTCCCAGCCGAACCGACGCTCGACCCGACGGCCGCGCATCGTCTGGTAGCGGGGGACGGCGTCCTTGACGTATCCCGTCAGCAGATGTCCGTAGTGCGGCAGACCGTTGGCGAACGGCGGACCGTCGTAGAACACGAACTCGTTGTCGCCGTCGTCGCCGGCCGGGCGCTGTTCGACCGAGGCGCGGAACGTCTGCTCGCGCTGCCAACGGTCGAGCACGGCGCGCTCGATCGCCGGCAGGTTCGGCTGCGATGTGGCGGCTGGATATGCGGGCTGGTTCACGGCGGCTCCTGGCGATGTCTGGGTCTGCCAGGGACGAGCCGGAGCCCGCGGTACCACCCTGCTTGCCGGCCCCCGCAGGAGCAGGCCACTCGCATTCGCCAGCGATGACGGGCTGGACCCGTCCGGTTCTACTGAGCCCCTGTCGGACAGTGGCCGTTCTTCCGGAGGCTCGGAGGTGATGGCCTCGTCGACGCCGTTCGGAACATGCTAGCGAGCGGCGGAGTCGGTTTCGTCGACCGGTTTCGAGGCCTCGTCCGTTTCGGGGTCGTCGTCGGTCGACGGCCGCCGCAGCTCCTCGGTCGGGTCGCCGGGCTCGTGGTCGTCGGAGGCCGACAGCGCCGGTGGTCGCACGGCGCCGAGCCCTTCGGGCACCCGTTCGCACAGCGCCTCGATCTGGCGTGCTGCACCGCGGAGGCGGTCACGCTGATCGATCAGGAACCGTTCGAGCTGGTCGACGTCGCCCACCAGGAACTCGCGGCGGGCGACGAGTGCCTGGACCGCGTTCTCGGCGGCGGTGCGCTCGGCGTCGGATGCGCTCCGCGCCTCGGCTCGCGCCTCTTCGATCAGGTGGGCCGACATCTCGCGGGTGGAATCGATGGTGGCCTCGGCCTCGGCCGCGGCCTCGCTCACGATCCGTTCGGCCTCGGTGCGCGCCTCCGCGACGGTGGAGTCGGCCGTCCTCTGGGCCAGGAGCAGCGTGCGGGAGATCGTCTCGGCCTCGGCGACCGGGATCTGCACGGTGGGCACCTCGACCGGCTCGGGCGTTTCCACCTGTGGCGCCGGACGGGGCGGGGGTGGTGCGGGTTCGGCCGCGGCGGCCGCGGTGGCCTCTTGGAGCCGAGCGACCGCGGCGCGCGCTCGCGCCTCCATCGCCGTGGCCTGCTGCCGGGCGGCTTCGAGCGCCTTGGCAACTTCGGCGAGGAAGGCGTCGACCTCGTCGGGGTCGTAGCCCTTCCGGATCGTGCGGAACGATGCCTCGGTGATCTGGGCAGGTGACAGCTCCATGATGCGGCTCAGTCGTCGTATTCGTCGTGCCGTTGTGGGCGGCCGCCGATCGGCTTGAGGAGGTAGACACCGTTGGCGACCTTCTCCATCGAGCCGTCGAGGCCGTAGCAGAGTCCGCTCGCGAAGTCGATCAGGCGGCGCGCGACCTCACGATCGGAACCCTCGAGGTTCATGATCACAGGGTTGCCTTCCTTGAACTTGTCGGCGACCTCCTGTGCCTGGTCGAACCGGCGCGGCTTGACCGTGGCCGGTTCGCTGTTGCCCGACGCCGGGCGGCCGTTGCGCTGCGGACGGGGCTGGACGCCCGAGTCGTCGCGCTCGGCGGCGCGCCGCGCCTGTGACGGGTCGAAGTCGCGGGAGGGGAACGTCGGACGGCTGGGCAGCGTGCGCACGACGCCTTCGCCACCCGTCTCGTCGCGCTGACGCGGGGCGCGCGTCTCGGCGTCCTGGCGTCGGCCGCGAGGGGCCGGTTCGTATTCCTCTTCGACGTCGTAATCGTCGTATGCGTCGTCAGGACCCAGACCCAGATAGTCCATCGTTCGCTTCCAGAAAGACATTGCCGACTTCCTCCTTGCCGCGGAGCCTATCGCTCCTGGTCACGCCAGACGGTGACGGGTCGGGAACCGAACAGAGCGGTGCCCACACGAACCTGGGTCGAGCCACATTCGACCGCGACCTCGAGGTCTCCGGACATGCCCATCGAGCACTCGGCGAGCCCGAGCCGCTCGACGGCGGCGCGCACCGCCTCGAAGCCCGGTCGAGCCGCGGTCGGCCCGCCCTCGGTCGGCCCGACCGTCATCAGGCCCCGCAGATCGAGATCGAGCGCAGCGACCGATTCGACCAGATCGTCGAGGTCGGAGATCGGGCACCCACCCTTGCCGGCGGCGTCGTCACCGGTCAGCGACGACGTGTCGACCTGGATCATCACGGCGGCGCCGGGCGCCCGCTTGGCGATCTCCCTCGCGAGTTTGGCTCGATCGACGGTCTCGAACATGGTCGCGAGGCCGGCCAGCTGACGCACCTTGTTGGTCTGCAGCTGTCCGATGAAGTGCACACCGAGCCCGGGGTGACGGGCGATCCGGTCGCGCTTGGCGATCAGCTCCTGGGCGTAGTTCTCCCCCACGGCGTCACAACCGGCGCCGGCCGCGACGTCGATGACCTCGGCATCGAATCCTTTGGTCACCGCCAGGATCCTGACCTCCGGGCCACCGCCGGCGGCCGCGATGCGGGCACGGACGTCGTCGAGCCGTTCGGCAACCGTTGTCGCGTCGTTCATGCCGCCGGCCTCCAGGCCGCGACCACGTGACGTTGCGGATCGCGGCGGACGCGGTGCGAGTACCCGTCGTACGTGCACCCGGTGCAATCGCCGAGCACCGCGACGTCGATCCCGTGGACGGCGACGGCGGATCGCACCGCGGCCGTCACGTCGAGTGCCGGTGCCCCCGATGCCGTACGCCCACGGATCGCCTCGGGCGACGCGTGGGTGCCGTCGGCGACCGCGACGAGGTCGTCGTGACCGAACTCGTAGCAGCAGGCACCGATCGTCGGTCCGAGCACGGCGTCGACGACGGCGAACTCACGTCCGGCGCCGATCAGGACGATCGGCGCGCAGTCGCCGACCCAGCATCCCAGAACGACGTCGTCGAGTGACGTGATCGCGATGTCGCCAGGCGCACGATCACCGTCGCCAGGCGCCGCGACGCGGACGACCTCGACACCGTGCCGCTGATCGGTCATGGTCCAGGGCAGGTCGACCAGTGCCCGCCGTCGCCGCTCGAGGATGTCGACGGGCTGGCGAGACAGGTGGAAGTCGCCGTCGCGGCGCGTCGAGCAGACGATCGCGACGTCGCGTCGGCTACTTGAGGAACGACGGGACGTCGAATTCGTCGTCGTCATCGTCGATCGGCTCGGCTTCCTCCGGCTCGGCGAACAGCTCGGTGATCCGGGTCGAGCCGCCGCCGTTTCCGAGCGAGAGTCCACCGGACGACGGCGCGCTGTCGAGCCGGTCGAAACCGGCGGCGATGACGGTGACCTTGACCTCGTCGCCCATCTCGTCGTCGATGACGGTGCCGAAGATGATGTTCGCGTCCTGGTGGGCGACACCGTGGATGATCTCGGCCGCGGCGTTCATCTCGAACAGACCCATGCTGGACGGACCGGTGATGTTGAGCAGCACGCCTCGGGCGCCGTCGATGGCCGACTCGAGCAGCGGGCTCGAGATCGCCTGCTTGGCGGCCGACACCGCACGCTCGTCGCCGCTCGACTGACCGATGCCCATGAGCGCCGACCCGGCGTTGGAGAGCACCATCTTCACGTCGGCGAAGTCGGTGTTGATCAACCCGGGGGTGGTGATCAGGTTCGTGATGCCCGAGACACCCTGCAGGAGCACCTCGTCGGCCATCTTGAACGCGTTGAGCACACTGGTCTTGTCGTTCGCGACCGACAGCAGCCGGTCGTTCGGGATCACGATCAGCGTGTCGACCTTCTCCTTGAGCCGCTGCACGCCGTTGTCGGCCTGCACCGAGCGACGGCGCCCCTCGAACCCGAACGGACGGGTGACCACGCCGATCGTCAGCGCGCCGGCCGCTCGGGCGATCTCGGCGATCACGGGCGCGGCCCCGGTACCGGTGCCGCCGCCTTCGCCGGCGGTGATGAACACCATGTCGGCGCCCTTGACCATCTCGTCGATCTCGTCGTTGTGAGTCTCTGCGGCGGAGCGCCCGACCTCGGGGTCACTGCCGGCACCGAGACCGCGGGTGAGGTCGCGGCCGATGTCGAGCTTGACGTCGGCGTCGCTCATCAGCAATGCCTGGGCGTCGGTGTTGACGGCGATGAACTCGACACCCTTGAGGCCGGCGTCGATCATCCGGTTGACCGCGTTGACGCCGCCGCCGCCGACGCCGATGACCTTGATGACAGCGAGATAGTTGGTGGGTGCGGCGGCCATCAGTGATTCCTCCGTCGGAACAGGTGGATCGAGGTAGTGCGAGTTGATGAAGTCATGGTTCTGCAGTCTGCGATCGACGTCTCAACGCGACATCCTGGCACGTAGGAGCCCATAGCTGCGGTGATGCTAGCCCGCGGAGCGGCCGACCCCTTCCCGACGGATCGATCGGGACCGCGCCCCGGCGACGGGCAGCCTCGACGTCGATCACAGGGTGACCTCGCTGGTGGACACGTCGATCACGCCGGGTTCGCGTTCGGGATTGTTCGCGAGCGTGGTCTCCAGCCGGAGCAGCTTGTTGAAGATGTCGCGGGCTGCGCCGAACCTCACCTCGGTGCCGTCGTCGAGGAACATGCTCAACTGGGAGCCGTCCGCTGTCACGGAGACGTACGACACCCGCCCCCGGATCGAGCCGGTCAGGTTCTTCGCCATCTCCGACGCCGCCGCGTACCCCTGCGGCGCGAAGTCACCGGGATCGAGATCGACGGGGTCGGGACCGTCGATCAGCAGGTAGGCGATCGGGTAGCCGTCGAGCACGGCGAGGACGCGGCCGTCCCGATCGAGCACGCGGTAGCGCTGGTCGGGGCCCTGGTAGGTGGTCCAGGCCTCCCGCTCTCGGATCTCGATCGTGGCGCTGTCGGGGAACGAGACCCTGACCCGTGCCTCGTCGATCCAGGGAATCGCCTCGAGCGCGCGCTCGGCAGCCTGGGTGTCGGCCCGTAAGGTCGGCGTCCCGACCAGATCGTCGACGACCGCCTCGACCTGCGCCTCGTCGGCGTACACCGCACCGAACACCCGCACGTTCTCGGCCTTGACCGAGAACAGGCCCGATCCGAGCACGGCGAGCGATCCGACGCCGACGACCACGATCACGAACGTCACCAGGATCCAGCGCAGCCGCTTGCGACCGATCGCCCGCTTGACCGCCGCTCGGCGTTCGCGCATCCGGGGTTCGATGCCGCGGCGGACGTCGCGCTCGGCGTCCGGTGCGATCGTGTCGCCCGTGTCGTCGTCTTCGATGAAGACGATCTTGCGGGTGCCGGAGCGCTCCAGGTTGCCGGCCACGTACACGGCGTCGGGCAACTCCTCGTCCTCGATCGCGATGACGGCGGGCGGCTCGTCGCCGCCGGCCGGCGGTTCCGGAGTGACGATCGGCGGCATGGGATCGTCGCTGGGGTCGATCACGACCGACCCGCTGTAGTCGTCGATGCGGATGACCGTCGGCGGGGTGGGTGTCGGGTCGCTCGCTGCCTCCAACGGCTCCTGCTCGACGATCAGGAGTTCGGCGGGCTCGTCGTCCGCAGGACTTCTTGGCCGGGGCGGGCTCCTCGGCGGGCTCGTCGTCCGCGTCGATCCGTTCCTCGATGTGTTCCTCGATGTGTTCCTCGACCGGTTCCCCGGACTGCTCGGACTGCACCTCGGTCTCGTCGGCGTCCGGCTCGTCGTCGGGATCGATGACGTCGCCGATCGGCACGGGTTCGACGGTCGCGTCGGGTTGCTCACCGAACGCGCGCATCAGCTCGTCGAGCGCGGCCCGGTCGGGGGCGTGATCGTGTGGATCAGGCATCGGTACCGCCCGTCCCGTCGTTCCTGCCCGTCCCGTCGATCCTTCCCGTGTCGTCGATTCTGCCCGTGTCGTCGAACGACAGCGGGTCGGCGTCGTCGAAGCCGACGAGCCGCACCTCGCTCCGGAGTCGGTAGCCCGTCTCGCGAGCGACCACGTCACGGACGTGTTCGATGACGGCGCGGACGTCGGCGGCGCGGCCACCGTCGCCGGCCTGGACGAAGTTGGCGTGCTTCTCCGACACGAAGGCCGTGCCGATCGAGAAGCCGCGCAGTCCGAGACCGTCGATCAGTCCGCCGGCGGTCACCTCGCCGGGGACCGGATTGACGAACACCGATCCACAGTTCTGCCCGCCCGGTTGATGCTCGCGCCGCCACTTCACCACGGCGCCGATCTCGGCTTCCGCGGCGGTCCGATCACCAGCGGTGAGCCGCAGCCGCACGTCGTGGACGATGTGGGCCGGTGCCAGGTCGGACGCCCGGAAGCGAAGACCGATGCGTTCGGCTGCGAGCGTCACCAATCCACCGCCCGGATCGTCCATGTCGAAGATCCGCACGTCGACGAGCGACCCGGCCATGTCGGACCCGTGTCCGCCCGCGTTCATCCGAACCGCTCCCCCGACGGAACCGGGCACACCGACGGCCCACTCGAAGCCTCGGATGCCGGCCGCCGCCGTGCGCCGCGCCAACACCGGGAGCGCCACGCCCCCACCAGCGCCGACGACGAGCGGCGTCCCCGGCTCGTCGTTCGCGCGCTCGACCGGGTCGGGGAGGTCGATGTGATCGGCGAATCCGGCGATTGTGACGGCGATGCCGGCGAAGCCGTCGTCGGCGACGAGCATGTTCGAGCCGCGTCCGACGACGAGCACGGGCACCCCGGTACGGGCGCGCACGTGCGCGACCGCTACGAGGTCGGTGAGCGATCGCACGTCGACGAACATCGCCGCGCTTCCACCCACCCGGTACGTGGTCATCGGCGCCAGCGGCACATCGCGCCGCAGCCCCTCGCCGAGGAGCGCACCGAGCAGGTCGGAGGCCTCCTCGACCGCGGCGACGGTCACACCGCACCTCGGGCGGCCAGCACCTCGTCGGGCAGCGAGGCGATGTCGCCGCACCCCATCGAGATGCAGACGTCGCCGTCGCCGACGTGAGCCGCGAGATACGACACCAGGTCGTCGCGGCGCGGGAGCCAGACGACGCGGGCATCCGGGTGCTCGTCGAGGACCGCGTTCACGACCAGCTTGCCGGTGACACCAGGGATCGGTTGTGTTCCCGACGGATAGATGTCGGTGAGCACGATCAGGTCGGCCGCGGTGAAGGCGTCACCGTAGTCACGCCACATCTCCGCCATCCGGTTGTACCGGTTGGGTTGGAACACCGCGACGAGGCGACGCCAGTCGTCACCGCTGTCACGGGCGGCTCGCAGCACGGCGTCGATCTCGGTCGGCAGGTGGGCGTAGTCGTCGACGAACGTCGCGCCTCCGTCGTGACCCCGGATGTCGAATCGGCGCGCGACCCCGCCGAACCGGGAGAGCGCGTCGGCCGCGACCGTGGGATCGACACCGATCGCGACCGCCATCGCCAGTGCGCCGGTGGCGTTGACCACGTTGTGCTCGCCCCGCAGCGGCAGGTGCACCGACGCGAGTTGCTCGCCGTCGCGTTCGACGTCGAACCGGAACGACCCGTGGTCGGCCCGCAGACGAACGGCGCGGAACTCGGCGGCGGGGTCGAGCCCGTAGGTGATCGCACCCGGATGCCGGGTCGCCACCCGGGCGGCCCGTTCACCGTCGACGCAGACCACCTTCGGTCCGGGGATTCCGGCGAGGTACCGGTCGAAGGAGTGTTCGATCTCGTCGACCGTGCCGTAGTGGTCGAGGTGGTCGACGTCGACGTTCGTCAGGATCGTGCCGTGGAGGGGCAGCTCCAGATGGGTGCCGTCGCTCTCGTCGGCCTCGACCACGAACCATTCGCCGCCCGTCCAGTGGGCGCCGGTGCCCATGTCGCGGACGTCGCCGCCGATCACGAAGCTGGGCCGGAGCTCGGCCTCGGCCATGATCAGCATCAACATCGATGTCGTCGTCGTCTTGCCGTGGGTGCCGGCCACGGCGAGCGACTTCGCCTGAGCGCAGATCGATGCGAGCATGCCGGCCCGGCTCAGCACCATCACGCCCAGCTTGCGGGCCTCGTCGAGCTCGTTGAGGTCGGCGGGAATGGCCGTCGACGCGGTCACCGCATCGCACCCGACGACGTGTGACCGCGAGTGACCGATGTGGACGATGACGCCGGCCGCCCTGAGACGGTCCAGGATCTGGCGTTCGCGCAGATCGACACCCGACACGTTGTGGCCCATCTGGGCGAGCGCGATCGCGATCGCACTCATGCCGGGACCCGCCGCCCCGATCACGTGCAGGCGTCGCGGCAGCGACAGATCGAGCGGGGCGAGGGGGGTGGTGGCGAGAGAGCTCACAGCATCGCTCAGGCTAGGAGACCGTCGCCCTCGCCGGGCGCCATGCCGACTCGCGTAACGTCCGGTGTCCGACACCGAACGTTACGCGGGCCGCTCGCCGGCGACGCGCTCGATCAGGTCGGCCAGTGCGCCTCGCCGATGGATCTCGCCGAGTTCCGTGGCCCGCGCCGACAACGCCGCCCGCCGTTCATGGTCGACCTGGAGCTCGTGCAACACCGCTCCGAGGTCACCGATCCGGTCCTCGGGGAGATGGATCGCCGCGCCCGCATCCGACAGCCAGCGCACGTTGAGCGTCTGATGGTCCTCGGCGGAGCCGGCCCATGGGACGAGTACGGCAGGGATGCCCGTCACCGCGACCTCGTGCACCGTGCTGGCGCCACCGCGGCCGACCAGCACGTCGGCCGCCGCGTAGACGAGCGGCATCGCCGTCTCGTAGCCGATCGGTTGGTAGAGGAGGCCGGACGAACCGTCGCCGGCGGGGGCGGCGCCGTCGATGAACCGCTCACCGACGGCGTGGCGGATCGCGAGCGACGCGTCGCCGCGACGATCCTCGACCAGCCGGGCAACCGCGTCGTTGAGCACGCCGGACCCCTGAGAGCCACCCATGACCGCGATCACGAACCGGTCGGAGGGCAGGCCGAGCTGATGCCGGGCCGCGGCGCGGTCACGGCCGCGGGTGACGTCGAGGATCGAGCGTCGGACCGGTGCGCCGGTCAGCGTGGCGCGCGGCAGCGGCGAGTCGGGGAACGCCACGGCACACGCCGCCGCCCGCTTGGCTGCGAGCCTGCTCGCTCGGCCGGGCAGCAGGTCGTAGCTGACGACGACGACGGGGATGTCGAGTACGCGCGCCGCGAACACGGTCGGCATGCTGGCGTAGCCACCGACGCTGACCACGACGCTCGGTCGGAGCGTCCGCAGCAGTCGGATCGCGAGGCGCCGGGCCCGGACCATCTTGGGGACGAACGCAATCAACTCTACCCGCTACCTTATATTTATCACTATACAACCCGCACTCTTGAG
>CAXBAZ010000030.1:0-13936 GCA_963973395.1 uncultured Acidimicrobiaceae bacterium | reverse complement strand
TGGTGTGGCTGTTGTGGCCGTCGACGCCCCACGCCTTCAGCACACGTTCGGTGTAGCCGTCCTCGCCCGGGCGCCCGACGTGGTACATGACCTCGTTCGAGCGTTCCTCCTGGAGCGCGGTGCGGATCCGGGCGCCGATCTCGTCCAGTGCCCGGTCCCACGTGATCCGCTCCCAACCGCCGGCACCCCGCGCTCCGGTCCGCTTCATCGGGTACAGGATCCGCTCCGGGTCGTCGACCTGATTGAGGGTGGCGGGACCCTTGGCGCAGTTGCGACCGCGGCTGGCGGGGTGCTCCGGGTTGCCCTCGAACTTCGTGATCTCGCCCGTCTCGTTGTCGACGAACGCCGTGAGCCCGCACGCCGCCTCGCAGTTGAAGCAGGTGGTCGGCACGATCGTGTAGTTGCGCTCGACCTTGTTCGGCCACGCCTTCGCGTCGAGTTCGGTCCAGTCGTGCCACCGATCGTGCGGCGGATGCGAAGCAAGCGTCATGTCAGAACCTCCAGCGAACGGAGCGAACCAGGTTCGCTCCGTTCATGAGAGTGGGACGGATTGGCCGGCGCGGACGAAGCTGTCTTCGTAGGCGAACATGCCGAACAGGGCGGCCACGCCGGCGAAGGCGGCGGGCCAGGGGCTGGTGGTGTCGGTGGCGAGCGCGTAGGAAAGCAGCACCGCCGGTACGACGATGCCGTTGAGGATGCCGCCGAACCAGAACTGTCCGGCGAACGCGCCGCGGGTCATCTCGAGCGTGGCGAGTTCGACGTGGCGCGAACCTTTCGACCACAGCTCGGTGGCGATCAACAGCGCCAGCCCGCCGAGCGCGGCGAGGAACACGATCGTGATCACCTGCTGCTCGGGGATCTCCATGACGGCGTCGAAGATCGCGAAGCTCGCACCGCCGGCGACGACCGCCTGGGCGAGCAGGATCGGGAGTAGCAGCGGCGTCTGCCAGAGGTCGCGGCCCTCACACTGACCGAACAGGAACGCGGTGTAACCGGCGACGGCAGCCGCGAGCAGCGACACCGGCAACGCCAACACCTGGAGCGGGCCTCCGGCGTCGGCCAACCCGAACAGGCCCCACACCGCGACCACCGCCGCGAACGCGCCGAGGATCCAGGCGCCACGCACCAGCCACGACGATGTGTTCGACCGCGTCAGGATGTACAGGAACCGCTTCGGCTGTTTGAGATCCGCGATCAGCAACACCCCGGTGATCGCCGTGAACACACCGGCCACGATCGGCGGCACCACACCGACGGCCGCCCGGTCGCTGCCGTGACCCAGCACCACCAGGAGCGATGCGATCAACATCGTGCCGGCCGCGACCGCCTTCGTGACGAGATACCCCGAGACCTTCGACCCCCAGGTCGCGTGGTGAGCCGTGGTGTACGTCGTGCGGGCGACCACCCCCTCACCCGAGTGGGCGCTCATCGTCGCCGAGATCGTCGGATGCGACGGTGTGGTGTCGGCCCAGATCATCCCGTCGCCGGCGATCCGTGTGCGGGTCGGGTCGAGCGACGCCTGATCGGCGCCCCGATAGAACACCTTGGGATTGGTGCCCTGCTCGGGGGAGCGCACTGCCACCTTGTCGCGGGCGACGATCTTCGACACCGCCGACTCGGGGTCGTCGAGGTCGCCGGTGACGATCGCCTGGGTCGGGCACACGACCACACAGGCCGGCTCGAGCCCCACCTCGACGCGGTGGTTGCAGTAGTTGCACTTGTGGGCCGTGTTCGTCTCCGGGTTGATGTACAACGCGTCGTACGGGCACGCGTTCATGCACGACTTGCACCCGATGCAGTTGTCGTCATCGAAATCGACCACGCCGTTCGGTGCGCGGAACAGCGCGTGTGTCGGGCAGATCGTCATGCACGGCGCGTCGTCGCACTGGTTGCAGCGCATCACCGAATACGACCGACCCGTGTTCGGGAACGAGCCGGTCTCGATGTACTTCACCCACGTCCGGTTCACGCCCAACGGAACGTCGTGCTCGCTCTTGCACGCCACCGTGCAGGCGTGACACCCGATGCAACTGTCACTGAGGAGCGCAAAACCGAGGCGGGTCACGTCATTGATTGTCGGATCGCCCGACCGGCTGCGCCAGTCCTCAATTTTGCGAGCCTTGTGGAATTGGCCAGGGAAGGTTTTGGGAGAGGAGCGGACGGGTGCTCACGGACGTCGCAGCTCACACTGAGCTCGAGGTACGTGTCGACGGGAGACCCCTGTAGCGGGATAGCTGGCGCGCGCCGACAACCCAGGCGTAGATGAGCAACACCGCTGCTGCAGCGGTCGCGAGGTTCGCGAGCATGTGGAAGCCGAGCGAGGTCTTGATGAAGCCCGATCCCAAGGCGGCGGTGGCTCCCCAGAAGCTCATGGTGAAGTCGCCGGTGCCCTGTGCCGAGACGCGGGAACCCTCTGGGACCGATGAGGTCAGCAGCGTGCTCCCCGCGACCAATCCGATGCTCCATCCCAACCCGAGCAGGAAGAGACCGAGGAAGAGCAGTGTCTGCACATAGCCGGCGATGACCGCCATCACAGTGCCGGAGCCCAGCACGAAGGCGCCCCACTGAATGGCAACGACGGAACCGATTCGGCCTACGAGCCGACCGACAAAGGGTGCAAGTCCGAACATTCCGAAGATGTGCACGGCGATCACCATCGCGGAGAGGTCCGCGTGGCCGTGGTCGTCCATGTGCGGAGGGGTCATCATCATCACAGCAACCATCGTTGCTTGTGAGACGGTCATGGCGGAAAGCCCTAGGACGGCAAGCGGCGACGACAGAATGCAACTCGCTGACACGCGCAGGTCGTGGAGTGGATGTGAGCGTCGCATATCCACGGACATTCCGCCGGCGATCATGAGCGGATCGGGTCGAAGCCAGATGGTGATGATTGCTCCCGCCGCCAGAAAGAGTCCGGCCGCGAGAAGATAGGGACCGGTCAGCTCATTAAGGCCCAGCCTGATGGCTGCGGCCTTCGACAGCGGAGTCGCGAGTGGACCGATCACTGCCCCAAGTGCGCCGACCCAAATGATCTGTGCGACGGCCTGAGCTCGTTCGTGGGGCCTTGCCAGGTCGGTGGCAACGTATCGTTCGAGCAGAGCTCCGGCTTGCCCAGCGCCAAAGACGAGGAGTCCGAGTACGAACACCACGATAGATCGGACCTGCGTTCCCACGATGACGATGAGGGAGCCCATCGCGCCCAATAGAAATGCGCGGGCGAGCACCTTCCTTCGGCCTCGGCGTCGCATCGCTGACGCGAGAGGGACCGCAGCAACCGCGGCCCCGATCGTGTAGGCGGCGCCTCCGACGCCCGCGAGACGATCCGAACCCAAGAGGTCGCGGCCGATGAGGGTCACCACGACGACCGACGCTGCAACGGCCGCGCGGCCGGGCACCTGCGAGACGCAAAGAGTGATGACTGTGCGCCGTTGCAGCGAGTGGCGTAGGTCCTCGTCGTCGAAGATGGATGTCGTTCGAGTCGGCGGTGCCGGCTTCAACGGACCCTCCGTCGAGTGCGCTTTGGCAGAGTGCTACGCCATGTCTCGGAGCGGCGGAACATGGCGCCCGCTGTGGTGAGCATCGTCGCATTACTCCGCGGTGGCGGGCGGCCGGTTCAGCGCTCAGCAAGCCTCCAGGCCACCGGCATGAGGAGTCCGGCGACAGCTAGCTTGATCGCGTCGCCGATGACGAACGGGACCAGTCCCAGTTCGAGAGCGGTGGCCGAATCGACACTGAGGTGGATAGCGAGCCAACTGACGCCGAACACGTAGATGATCGCCATGCCGGCCAACATCGCCGGAACACTCGTTTCGAATCGGCGGTCCTGCCCCCGTTGGGCCAGGTGACCGACTGCGGCGGCCGCGACCACGAAGCCGACGAGGTAACCAGCCGTTGCTCCCGTTGCCGCTTCCCAACCCCGCTCGCCGCCGGCGTAGAACGGAAGCCCGGCAGCTCCAAGCATCATATAGAGGGCCATGCTGGCTGCTCCTCGCTGCCAGCCGAGAGCGCCTCCGACCACGAGCACGGCAAACGTCTGGCCCGTTACCGGCACCGGCGTCCACGGAAGGCGGAAGACCAGTTGGGCGGCGGCGGCTGTGAGGAGCGCTCCTCCGACGACGAGCGCCGCCGTACGGGTCCTGGCGCCAAGGTCAATGCGAAGCGGGATGTGATCGGCGAGTACGGCGGTAGTCATGATGCTCCTTTGAGGCGGACGGTAGGTGAACGGAAGTGCGTTGGGCTCAGCCAACCAACTCGAAACGGAAGCGTCCATACAGGACGATTACGAAGTTGTGGTTTTCGACAGCTTCGGAGGCGCTGGTCCTCTCGAGTCGATGATTACGTGAACTCACATCAGGACGATGGGGTTGATCGGGCATCCGGTCCCGCCGATGATGCGGATGGGCGCGAGCATGAGCTGGAAGTCGTGACGCTGTTCCTCGGCGCATGCGATGGCGAGGGGTTCCAGGAGTGCATTGTCGACGAGCGCAACACCGAACGCCCAGATGGCGGCGTGCACTGCCCACGGTAGGTCAAAGCCATTCGGCGTGAGGTCCATCATGTCCCACACGAGCACCGCTACGTCGCTCTCCCGCAGGAAGCGGAGACATGACGCATGGAGCCCAGCGCGATGCTCTGCTCCGGTCGGTACCGAGCCCGTCCCGGTGGATCCACCCCACGGCGAATTGCTCCGGTCCCAGGCTTCGCGGCCGCAGTATACGACGACTGCATCTCCCGGAGTGATGGGTGAGCCCTGGCTTTCTGCGATTGCCTCGAGTTCAGACCCGTGGACCGGCCGCTCATAGGCGACGTACGGTTCGCCTCGGAACGCCGGCACGTCGAGCAGGACACCTCGGGTGGTGACTCCATCGCGCCACGCGTCGACATCACCGAACTTGGCGCCATCGAACTCGATCTCCACGTCGGGATCGCGGCCGTTCCACATGCCGTCCTCAGCCCACACATGGCACAGCGCGTCGAGATGGGTCGACGAGATGCCGTGGCAGCTGACACCAATGAAGTCGAGCGCGGCCCCGCCCTCATCGCCTCGAGCGATCCTGTTCATGTGATGAAGCGCGGGATGGGGGTTGGCGGGTCCAGGAGTCGTTGGGAACGGTCGGCTCAGCGACAGCGATCGGCCGGTCTTGACGAGGCTCGCGGCCTCGAGTCGCTTCTCGGCTGTGACCAGGTTTATCGCACCGAGCTCGTCGTCCGGGCCCCAGCGCCCCCAGTTTCGGCGCTCATTGAGGTAGCGGACGATGTCTTCTCGCTGGAGGTTCTCGTCGGCAATGTCGTATCGGGTCATGATGGTCGTCCCTTTCTTGATGGTCGTTCGCAGTGCGGACACTGGATATGCGGAATTCAGTTGCTCGTCCCAGCGGGACGGCAGGTCGTGTGTCGGGAGGGGAGTGTCTGTGCGTAGCCCATCAGAGAACACCGCGCATCAGCACAGCCGCACCCGAAACCGCGCAAAGCGCCAGAACGGCGGCGCGGGTGCGGCCGTTGTCGAGGAACCGTGCAAATCGCCGTGAAGCGTGGAGTCCGATCAGGAGCGGTGGCAGCAGTGCACAACCTCGCAGCAACTCGGTGACGCCGAGCTCGCCGGCCAGGGCAAGAAACACCCCAGCGGCGACTCCACCGATCGTAGCGAGTGCGGCGATCGTGCTGCGCACCATCGGTCCGGGCATGCGCTGGTACACCAGCGCGGCGGGTGGTCAGCCCACGGCTGCGGTACTTGTGAAGAATCCCGAGAGCAGCCCAGCGACGAATACTGCAGGGACCGTGGGAGTGACGTGCACCCTGCTGACGCTGAGCACGACCGCGAGCAGTATGACCGAGCCCAGTGCGACCTCAAGCCCACTTGCGGGCAGTAGCGCCACACCAATTGCGCCGACGGCCGCACCGGGGATGCGCCCGAGCAGACCCCACTGGAGTCCGCGGACATCGGTGGCGCCGCGCTCGCGCCACCACATGGCCGAGGTGAGGACGAATGCAGTTACCAGAGCCGGGCCGGGAATCAGAGAACGCTCAATCAGAATCAGGAACGGACCGGCAACCAAGTTGGCACCGAATCCAATGGAGCCTTGAACAAGCGCTCCCATGAAGATTGCCAACGACGCCAGTCCAAACTCCAAGAGCGTCATCGGCTCCCCTCCTAATGGCTACGTGCGCGGCCCGTTGTACCGGATTTGATGAGGGCTTTGGTGGCGAGGGCCGGGGAGCCCCTGGGGTCGAGCCTCCCCGACCCCAGGGACATCACCGCGGGGGGAGCATCACTGGTTGATCATGAATGGTTGAGCACCTTCCCACATGAAGCTCTCACAGTCGGGTGTGGTGATCTCGTCCTCTGTGAGCTGGCCGCTGGTGACGACGAAGTCCACGACATTCTGGTAGGCGTCACAGTCGATAGTCGGCCCGAGGATTTGGGCGTTGTTTTCGATGATGAGCTCCAGGACCTCTGGTTCAAAGTCGAGGTAGGTGCCGTAAATCTCTACCACTCGCTCTCGGTTACCTTCATCACCGATGAATTCATAAGCTTCTGCCATTGCAGCCTGGTAGCGCGTGAAAGGCTCCGGGTTCGCCTCAGCCTCGGATCGAAGGACACCCCGCATCTGGCCGACGAAGTTGTTGAAGATGTCGGGCCCTTCACCTGCACGCAGGTCGAGGACCGACACCCCCTGGCCTTCGACGTCGATCAGTAGGGTCTGGCTCGGCTCGAAAGCCACGAGGATGTCAATCTGACCCGCTTGGAACGCGCCGATTGCTGCAGCGCCAGCCCCTACGGCGACGAAAGTGACATCACGCTCGGGGTCGAGTCCTGCATCCTCGAGCAACGCGCGCGTGAACAACTCGACCTCGGCACCGCGCCCGGTGACGCCGATTGTGGCACCTTCCATATCCAGCACGCTCTCCGGGTAAGCAGCTCCTGCGTTCGGGAGCGGCCAGTCCGTTTGGGCTACCCATGTGTAGAACGATGAGTTGATTGCTCCAAGTAGTCCCACCATTTCCTGACCTTGAGCGTTCGCAATCAGGAAGTTGGCTGGCGTGTTCCCCATGACGTCGATGCTGTTCGACACCAATGCGGCGATCTGCTCGGGTCCGCTCGGTATATCGACGAGGTCGACGTCGAGGCCATGACTCTCGAACATGCCCTCCTCTACGGCCACGTACTCGCCAATGTTGAGGAACGCGCCGGGGTATACCCCGACCGAGAGGTCGAGTTGCTCAAGAGGCGCGTCGGTAGCGTCGGGCGCGTCGGTGGTGTCGGGCGCGTCGGGCGCGTCGGTGGTGTCGGTAGCGTCGTCAGTAGATGGCGGCGGATCAGAGGAGTCGTCGTCTCCTCCGCACGCTCCCGCGATGATCGCCAATGATGCGACCACTGCCGTGAGCCGCTGGTTCCTTGTAAACATGGTCTTCAGTCCCCCTGTCTCCGTGGTGCTTGGGCGTCCGGGAATCCGGCACCCGATGCGACGTCGCACTGTTCAACTTCGCGTATGACGACACGTTCACCCCATTGGAGCACGTTGTCTATGAAATCGTGACTGTCGCGCTGTCGAATGGTCCAAACCGGACGGCAACTGGGTGTGGGGTTTGGACGCCCTCACAGTCAGACCGGCACGATGACATTGAGCATCTCTGGTCGAATGGAGCATTCTGATCGCCATGAGTGCAGAGCCCATCACCACGGCGATCGACGGGGCGGTCGGGACGGTCACCTTGAACCGCCCCGATGTGTTGAACGCGTTGACGCTGCCGATGTTGCTGGAGTTGGGCGATGCACTGTCCGAGTTCAGCCGACGGGACGATCTCTCCGTCGTGGTGTTGACTGGCGCTGGCCGCGCTTTCAGCGCAGGTGTAGACCTTGACTCGCTCGGTCGCGGGCGCCTCGCCGGCGGACGAGTCGGAGACGAATTGGACAACGCCGCCAATCGTGCGATCTCCCTGATCACGTCCACACCGCAGGTAGTCATCGCCAAGGTGAACGGCTATTGTTTCACCGGCGCGCTCGAGCTGGCACTAGCTTGCGACATCATCGTCGCAGCCGAGGAGGCCGTCTTCGGCGACACACATGCCAAGTTCGGGCTCAGGCCGACGTGGGGGATGAGCCAGCGGCTTGTGCGCACCGTGGGTGTTGCGCGCGCGAGGGCCATCTCGTACACGGCGGAGCATTTTTCGGGCCGGCAGGCGGCCGAGTGGGGGTTGGCTGCGCTTGCGGTGCCACGCGTCGATCTTGACGTCGCCGCAGACACATTGGCGCGCAGGATCGCAGGCAACAGTCGCGAGTCGCTGCTCGCGTTCAAGGATCTCTACCGGCGGGCGCTCGAGGTCGGCCTCGCCGATGGTCTGGCGTACGAGAGTCAAAGCGAGTACTCCATCGGGGATACCGAGGAACGTCTTGCGGACTTTCGCTGAGCTGGCGGACTTGGGCGCGTGACCGGGTCGGCATGGACCCTGGCAATGATCGCCGTCTTTGTCGGCGCCGTCGTGCACGGTTCCGTGGGTTTCGGCATCAATCTTGTTGCAGCGCCGATACTCGTGGTGCTGAACCCGTCTTTCATTCCTGGGCCGCTCGTATTGATCGCGGGTGTGATGGTCGTGATGGTGCTCACCTCGGAGCGCGCCAGCGTCGATCGCGGCGCGGTTGGATGGTTGAGCCTGGGACTAGTTCCAGGCAGCGTGGCCGGTGCCGTAGCGCTTGGAGGTCTCTCCCGCTCGGGCCTTGAGCTGGTCGTCGCATTGGGTGTACTCGCTGCGGTTGTCCTGACCGCTGTGCATCCCCGGATCCCCAGGACACGCGCCACGCTGACCACCGCCGGGGCAGTCTCAGGTTTCGCCTCCGCCACCGCGGCGCTCGCAGGGCCCCCGGTCGCGATTCTCTACCAGGGCGAGTCGCCAAGCGTGCTGCGAGGGACCCTCTCGGGAGTGTTCGTTGTCGGGACCCCGATCACTCTCGTGACCCTGGCGTGCTTTGGTCGGTTTGGCTTGGCCGACCTCCGTCTGGCTTTGATCCTGATCCCGTGCACTGTTGCCGGTTTCGGTACCTCGCTCGTGGTCTCGCAGTTCGTCGATCGGTACGTCTCTCGGGTCGCGGTCCTGATCGTGTCCGCCGCCGGGTGCATGATCGTGTTGCTCAAGGCCATGCTGTGACGGCGGTTGGGCAACGACGACACCCGCATTGGAAGAAGCTCCAACACGAGGCGGTTGCTCGGTT
Organism: uncultured Acidimicrobiaceae bacterium; assembly: GCA_963973395.1. Lineage (GTDB taxonomy): Bacteria > Actinomycetota > Acidimicrobiia > Acidimicrobiales > Ilumatobacteraceae > Ilumatobacter. Next base: position 4,728 of record CAXBAZ010000030.1, on the reverse strand, counting down.
CGACGGGGAAGGGACCGATTGTCACGATGATTGCGTCCGTCGATCGTCGGCACGCCGAACGTCGACATGACGGGGAATCGAGACCGACATGACGGGGAATCGAGACGATAGTGGTGCTGCAGAGCTTCCGGAACTGCAGTCTCGAGAGAGGTAGCCGCCTCACAAGCGGCTGAGCGGAGGGTAGATGGGGACCGAGACGCAAGTGCATGAGAAGGGATCGAACAGCATGAGCCAAACACTCCCGCGAACCGACGACGGGCACGAGCACCGAGGGATTCGCGTCGATCACGTCTCTCACTCGTTCGAGTCGAACGAGGGTCGGGTCTTGGCGGTGGATGACGTGTCGCTCGAGATACCTCATGGGCAGTTCATCTCTGTCGTGGGACCCAGCGGATGTGGCAAGACGACAGTGATGAACATGATTGCTGGCCTGATTCAGCCCACCGAAGGTCGGGTGACGGTTGACGGCAAGCTGTGCCACGGCACCAACAGACACATCGGATACATGTTCGCACGCGACGGTCTCATGCCGTGGCGGAGCGCTCAGAAGAACGTGGAGTTCGGGCTCGAACTCCGCGGTGTCGGCCGGCGGGAGCGGCACGAGCGATCGAGGGAACTGTTGCAGACGGTCGGGCTTGAGAGCTTCGCCCGGCATTTTCCCAAGCAACTGTCACAGGGCATGCGACAGAGGGTCGCAGTCGCGCGGACGTTGGCGATTGATCCGGAGATCTTCTTGCTCGACGAGCCGTTCGCAGCGCTCGACGCCCAGACGAGGGTGCTGCTCCAAAACGAGTTCCTCCAAATTTGGGAAAAGCTCGGCAACACCGTCGTGTTCGTGACGCACGATCTAACCGAAGCGATAGCGCTGGCTGACAGGGTCATCGTGTTTAGCGCGAGACCAGGGCGAATCAAATTGGACCTAGCGGTCGACATTCCGCGACCTCGGGATGTGGCCACGATCCGATTCGAGGAGAAGTTCAACGACCTCTCCGAGACCATCTGGCAAGTGCTGCGAGACGAGGTGAAGGAATGAGCACGACCACCGAAGAGCTGCGGTCTGGGACCACGCCAAAGACTACGCCGCACGCTTCAGCGGCAGATGAAGTCGGCGGGGGGCGTTTCAGGCGGGCTGTTGTGTCTCAACTACAACCTCGCAATCTGCTCATCTGGTTCTTGCGGATTGGGGTCTTCGTCGGTTTCATCCTTCTGTGGAACGTGGCCGTTGATCAAGGGTGGGTCGACGAGTTCTTCGTCAGCAGACCGTCCGCGGTCTGGGACACGTTGGTGGCGTACTTTGAAACCGGTGATGTGTGGCGTCACGGCTCGGTCACCGTCAGGTCAACGATATACGGCTTCGTTACAGGCTCGGTCGCGGGCGTGCTGGTCGGCATGCTGTTCGCTCGCTTTCCGCTTCTCGACAAGGTGTTTTCACCATATCTGGCTGCGCTGAACGCAATGCCCCGTGTGGCGCTTGCACCGCTGTTCATCCTTTGGTTCGGAATCGGTTCATCCTCGAAGGTGTGGTTTGCGTTCAGCCTTGTGTTCTTTATCGTGCTGATCAACACTGAGGCCGGAATCAAGGGTGTCGACCAAGAGCTCACGACGGCTGCCCGTGTGATGGGCGCCAACGAGTGGCAGCGGTTCACCAAGGTGATCTTTCCTGCTGCAGTCCCCACGATCTTTGCGGGCCTTCGACTTGGCTTTGTGTATGCCCTGCTGGGAGTGGTGTTCGGCGAAATGTTAGCCTCGAGGGAAGGGCTGGGCCAACAAATCACCTTCTATGCGGGCACCTATCGAATGCACGGAGTGCTGGCGACTTTGGTGATCCTCTCTGCAATCTCGATCTTCCTCAATGGCATCATTGTTCGGATACAAACGTGGCTCCTCCGTTGGCAGTAGATGAGATGATGGATCCACACCAAACGCTATCTAGACAAGGAAGTGAACTCTGATGACTAACAATCCGGAAAGTTGGATCCACGAGGTCGAAGAGCTCCAGCGGCGTCGCGAGCTGGCTTATCGGATGGGTGGTGAGGACGGAGTCGAGCGACAGCACCGTCAAGGAAAGCTCACCGCACGGGAGCGTATCGACAAGTTTTTCGACGCCGGAACATTTAATGAAATCGGGGTCCTCGTCGGAAAGGCGCAGTACGATGATAGCGGCTACGAGCTGGTGGATTTCACTCCGTCGAACATCGTCATCGGGAAAGGCCGGGTCGACGGTCGGCGCACGGTTGTGGCCGCCGACGACTACACCATCCGAGGAGGATCTTCGGAGGCGACCTCTCCCGACAAGTGGCAGTACGCGGAGCAGACAGCGCTTCGCTACCGACAGCCGCTGGTGCGGTTCGTCGACATGGCGGGCGGAAGCGTGCGGTTGCTCGAGCAAACGCAGTCGACCAAACTCCCTGCCTACCCGATGTGGGAATGGGTGCGCATGCTCGAGGAGATCCCGGTCGCGACGGTGGCGTGCGGGCCTTGCGCTGGTCTGGGGGCCCAGAAGGTGGCGGGGTCGCACTTCTCGGTGCAGGTCGCCGAAATCGGACAGGTGTTCGCGGCTGGGCCGGCTGTCGTCGAGCCCGGTATCCGCGAGGTGATCGACAAGGACGCCCTCGGTGGGGTCGACGTGCACGCAAAGGGCAGCGGCGTGGTCGACAACGCAGCTGATGATGAGGACGACGCGATCGCTCAGATCCGCCGTTGGTTGTCGTACATGCCACAGAACGTCTTTTCGTTACCCCCGCGCCAAACGACTGATGACGATCCGGAGCGACGAGAGGATGAGCTTCTCGACATCATCCCGCGCAGCCAGCGTCGCGTCTTCGACTCACGGCGAATGCTCGAACTGATACTGGATCAGGACTCGATCTTCGAGATCGGCCGGTACCACGGTCGGGGGGCGATCACAGCTCTTGCCAGGCTGAACGGGTACCCCGTCGGCATTCTCGCCAGCGATCCCCGGTACTACGGCGGCGCGCAGGGCGAACGCGAAGCTGAAAAGTTCACGCGATTCCTGGACGTGTGCGACATGTTCCACATTCCGATCGTCAACTTCCATGATCAACCTGGGACGATGATTGGCAAGGAAGCTGAGGCACGTGGCACCGTCGGCAAGACGATGCGCACTCTGGTAGCGATCGAGCAGACGACAGTGCCGTGGTGCGCCGTCATGGTCCGCCGGGCATACGGGTTGGCGGGTTCTGGCTGGGGCCGCTGGCGCGGCGTCACGCGTATCGCGTGGCCCTCCGCGCATTGGGGCTCCATCCCGATCGAGGGTGGCGTCTTCGCGGCGTTCAGACGCGACATCGAGTCTTCCTCGGATCCGGTTTCCCGGACCGAGGAACTGGAGGAGCGCTACCGAGCGTTTGCGTCGCCCTTCCGCACCGCTGAGCGCTTTGGCGTCGACGACATCATCGATCCGCGTGACACTCGGTCGTTCCTGTGCCAGTGGATCGAGGATGCCTACGAAGTGCTCCCGCAGGACCTGGGAATCAAGCGGCGGGGCTTTCGGCCGTGACGGCCGGCCGAACTGAGCTGGATGTCCTTCCGACGGCGATCTTCGAAGGCATTCGTGTGGTCGAGGCTTCGACCGTGATCGCGGCACCGTTGTCCGCTGCCATACTCGGCGACTTCGGTGCCGACGTCATCAAGATCGAGGACCCTCGTGGTGGTGACCCGATCCGTCGGCTCGGCCCGACTTTCGAGGGAGAGGCCACGTCGTCGAAGGTTACGAATCGCAACAAGCGCAGTGTCACCATCAATCTTGGGACCGAACGAGGCCGGGAGCTCTACATCGAGCTCGTAAAGACCGCAGACGTCGTGGTCACAAACTTCAGGGTGCCGACCTTGCGTCGCTGGAGGATCGACTACGAAGACCTTCGTGCCGTCCGTCCCGAACTGGTGATGATGCACTTGACTGGTTACGGACGTTCCGGGCCATACCAAGACCGTCCGGGTTTCGCTCGTGTTGCCGAGGCATTCTCCGGGCTCACTTACATGTCAGGTCATGCTGACGGCCCACCGCTGTTCGCCGGGTATGCGGTCGGCGACGGCTTGGCTGGTGTTTACGGCGCTTTCTCACTGTCTGCAGCCCTACTGCACCGTGAACGCACCGGCGAGGGTCAATTGATTGACCTGGCGCTGTACGAGCCCATGCTGCGCATCATCGAGTCGCTGATCGTCGATTACGATTTGCTCGGGATTGTACCTCGTCGCACGGGCAATCAGAACCCGGCAGTCGCCCCGAGCAGCATATACCGGACGAGTGACGACCGCTGGATCACGATTCCGGCAAGCACACAACAAATGTGGGAACGACTGTGCCGGGCCCTCGACGTCCCCGACCTGATGGACGACCAACGATACTGCGACAATCGATCCCGGATATCCCATCGTGACGCACTTGACCGGCGGATCGATGAATTGGTCGCCGAGCGTTCATTTGCTGAACTTGAGCACGTGTTCGGAGCGCACGACGTGGCGTACGGCTCAGTGAACTCAGTAGTTGATATTGTCAATGATCCGCACATCATCGAACGCCGGAACCTTGTTCGCGCTAGTGACAAAGGTGAGACCGGGGTACTCATGCAAGCGCCGGTTCCAAGATTCTCGTCGACTCCGGGCTCGATCCGCTCGGTTGGGCCCGAAGCGGGGGACCACACCGACGAAGTGTTAAGTAGTGTTTGTGGTCTCGATGCCGAGGCGCTGACACGTCTCCGGTCGGACGGG
>CAXBAZ010000029.1:0-14382 GCA_963973395.1 uncultured Acidimicrobiaceae bacterium | reverse complement strand
CGAGCTAATCGCGTACCAGGTGAGGCTAGGCTCGACAGTCTGTAGCCACCATGAATCCGCCCTAGTCTCGCGGCCGCCCGACGGAAACCGCGAGCGGATCAAGCCTCGGCAGTACTCAATCGTGGCATCCGGAACATCCCACTGTCCGTCTGGACGATCCCACAGATTCTCCGGATCACTCGCGAGTAGACCAAGACTAATAGTGTAACGCATGACACCCTTCCGTTCGTAGACAATTGAAATCGTAGCACGTGCAGGCTGCGCGCGTGCCGATCGGCGTACCGCGGGTAGACCGCGCCGCCCATCGACTGGACAGAGCGGGTTCGCGCGTATGTGACTCCAGCGCACTGGACGCGGTACCTCCGAGCACCGGGCGGACAGCTCAACCGCTGCCGCGCCCGTAAACACACACCGGAATTCCGCGCCAATTTCGCGCCCGAATTCGCTCTGGAATTTCCTTATCAATTTCGCGTACTCCTCCCGCTCGTTAAGGGTCATGTACGGATTCAAGCTCCCGGATCGGACAGCACACGGTCACCCTTCGCCACGGCCCTGGCAACTCCTCGCGCGTTCCGACTTGCGGAAGTCCGCAGACATCGTGTAAGGGCCGACGAAAGACGCCGACCTACGGGCGCCGACGGCGCCTAGGCGATAATCAGAATCGGCCCTAGTAACCGCCGCCACGCCACGCGGACACGGCCTACCGGGGTCGGACAGGGGTTCAGCTCATGGCGCCTAAACCGTGACCTGCTCGTGAGCATGGGCGGATTGACGGGCGCCCGCGCTCGACACACCTATGCATCCCGGCCCTGATCCGGCCAGGATCGGCCCGAATCGGCCTCTTCACGACCGGCCAGAGCGGCCCAGATCGGGGCGCGCGAGCTTGTCCCCCGCGCGCGTACCCCCCGGCCGCGTAAGTAAAGCACTCCTAGAGTTGACGGTGCCTTTCGGTTCGCCGTTCCTCTCGCGGCTTTTGCCGGGCTGGCGGAGCCAGGCCCATATTTCCTCCTTGTTGGGGGGCTTCGCCCCCTGATCCATGTTTAGTCATTGTTCCTCCCCCCCTATAGTCCCCCCCTCCGTTCTGGCGGGGACCATTTTTTGGGGGGTGGTTCCTTCCTGTTTGTTGACCTCCTTGGGGGGGTCGTTGACCCCCTTGGGGGATTTGGTGACCTTCTTGGAAGGTTGTCATCACATGTCCCAAGGGGGTCATGTTTGGCCCAAGATGGTCATATTTAGCCCAAGGGGGTCATGCTGGGGAAAGGGGTGTCAGGTCTCCCTTGGGGTCTCGCTCGTTATCCGCGCCGTTCCGGCGAAATGGGGCGTTTGGGCACGAAATCCAGTGCTGGGCGGACGTTTTGGGGGTTTTGGGGGGCTAGTTTGGGTACCTAATAGTGTTAAGGTTGTGTTAATATCGTCATTTTGGCCGGATTTTTTCCCTACTTCCGGTGATATACTAGTAGAGGGATAGATTATCGGCCCGGTGGGCCGTTTTTCCCTCTGAGGCGGAAACCCCATCGCCAACCTGAGGCGAACTCGGCACGCGGATAAAGTCAACTGCTGGGGTGGGGCAAGAGCGGCGCGTTGGAGCGCGCAGAGAAGAGAGGCACACTTTGGCATTGACATTGACCGAGATCAAGTCTGGAGTCCAGGGCGACCTGGCCTACTGGATTGGCTCGGCTCTGTGGGATTCAGCGTACGCGACGAGCGGTGAGAGTTTCACTGCGGCAAACGCGGGGCTGAGCGAGATTTACTTCTTGCATCTTATCATGGATCCCCAGAGCACGACATCCGGCTACTTCCCGGTGTGGGATAAGTCGGCGAGCAAGATCCTGCTGTTCAACTCAGCGGGAGACGGCGACCCGTTTGATGAGGCGGGTACCGACAACATCGCAACGGAGATTACGTACATCAAAGCAGAAGGTAGGCGGTAACACATGGCATTGACTTGGACTGAAACAGTAAGCGGACGCTTTGACGGGTTCAGCGCGGTGGGCTATTGGCTCGGCGTTCTTGAATTCGACAGCTCGTACCCTACAGCGGGTGAGCCGTTCACGGAGGCTGACATTGGCTTCTCGACGCTCTACCATCTCAGCCTCACGGTTGACCAGGGCGATTCGGCAACTGAGTTCTGGGGCATCGCATGGGATAAGTCGGCGAAGAAGCTGCAGGCGTATGGTGGTGCTGGTGCGACTACTACGGCCCTCGACGAGGTTGCGAGCACCGATAACCTCGCGACATTCTCCGTTGATGTCTTCGCAATAGGCCTCAACTAGAAGGGACGTCCATGGGCAACCTAATTGGCGATCAAATCGCGCGACAGACCAGCGTCATCGTCAACCAGGCGGGCACCGCAGACCTCGTCGCGAACACGGACTCCAACCTTCGTATCCGCGTTATTGGGTATTACATTACCGCTGACGCGGCGGAGACGATCACATTCAAAAGTGGTACCGGTGGTACGGCCATCACAGGCGTGTTGGACATCGGCGCTCAAGGCGGCGTGGAGCATATCGAAGGCATGGCCCCTCCGGGTGGCTGGCTCTTTGAGTGTGCTGCGGGCGTGGATCTAGAGGTTACGCAGGGTGGCTCAGCTAACATTGACGGCTGGTTGCTCTACGAACTCAATCCGACGCACGGCGACAACACTGAGGGTGCGGGCTTTGGTCCCACCTCATCATAGCTAGTTTGGGCGCGGGGGGCGGAGCCATATAATGCGCTTCGCCCCTCAAACCCCAATCGAAAGGATACGGTGAAGAACCTTCTGCGCTTCAAGGGGGGACGGTATGGCATGGCTGTGCCTGAACGGAAGCTCATGACGAGCACGGGGATCACCACGATCTCGGGTCCGGATGATCCGGTAGAGGTTTTGACGCTTGAGACCGGGGAAACGAAGACCGTCAGCTATAGGGTCGCGACCAAGTTGGTCGAACAGGGCGTTGGGATGGTTAAATGATCCATTGCCCCTGTGGAAAGCACTACCCTGAGTACTGGTTGAGATGTCCTGCATGTAAGCGACCCAAGGAGAAAGTATGAGCCTCAAGCTCCAAGTTTCGTTGATTCGGGCGGCGCGCAGTCTTGCAGCTACCCTGATAACTCTCGGTATTGGCGCGCTCGCGTCATCTGAGTTTCGCGAGGCGATCAGTGAAGAGCCGTGGTCGGGCGTCATTGTTGGGCTTATTCCGGCAGGGCTGCTCGGGCTAGACAAGGCTCGGCGTTGGGTGAATTCCCCCGAGGGGTCGAATCAACTGTAACCATGGTCACAATAACCGAGAACGCAGCCAAGAAGATCACTGAACTCGCCGGACAGAAGCCTGCGGGGGAGGCCGTGGTACTCAGGATCACCATCGAAGGCGGCGGGTGCTCGGGATTCCAGTATGCGCTTGGCTTCGACCACGGTGTGAAGGATGGCGACCACACGATCGACGCCCACGGCGTCAAGGTCGTTGTCGATCCGTTCAGCGGGCCGTATCTCACTGGTACGACGGTCGACTTCGTCGAGGGTTTCGACGGCGGATTCGCCTTCGATAACCCGAATGTCGAGGCGGCCTGCGGCTGCGGCTCGTCTTTCCAGGCGAAGGACGATGTCGACGTTGAGCCCGTTCCTGCCGGTGCACCGCCCTGCGGTTCGGGCTGCGCCCACGCGTAGCTAAACCAACTAATTGAGGGGGTATTTTGTGAGGGCCAAGCGCACTGCGGGGTACCCCTTAGCCAAGAAGCAGTACGCTAGTTTTGTCAGTACGTCAGCGGCGAAGTTCCATTGGATGCGTTCCAAGGGCTATACGCCTCACGCGTGGCAGGCTTTGTTCCACGCGATGTCTCGGGACGATAATGTTCAGCGTTCTCGCCACCTTGTTGCGGGGCGTCGGGGAGGAAAGACCCTCTCGGCGGCCTGGGAGGTTCTCTACTATTGCGTGAACCCTTCCGCTTGGTGGGCGGATGCGCGAGGCATGAGCAGCACGGATCCTCTCTGGGTCTGGTGCATTACTAAGACTTTCAGGGCCGGGCGACCGGCCCTTCTCACGTTCCTGTCCGCCGTTAAGCAGGCGGGCCTTACTAAGGGCGTGGACTATACTTACAATAAGACTGAGCGAATCATCGAATTCTCTAACGGTACGGTGATGGAGTTCCGCAGCGCTGAGAACCCGGATGACTTGAGAGGCCCAGGCCTCCACATTCTCTGGTTCGACGAGGCGGCATTTCTCCCGAGTGAGGACGCGTTTCTCACGGTGTATCCCGCCTTGGCGGATACGAAGGGGTCGCTCATTACGACCACTACTCCCAACTCCAAGAATTGGTACCACGAGAAATGGTGGGCCGAGGGTATGGACGACCCCGACACGGGGTCGGTGGAGTACTGGTCGCTCGACAACCCTCACTTCTCTGCGGAGGAGTGGAAGCGTTACGAGAAGTGGTATCACCCGCTCTACTTTGAGCAGGAGTTCAAGGCGTCGTTTGACGCGATGGTTGGGCTTGACCTGCACGGTGAGTGGTTGCAGTACCACACGCTCGATGAGATGGAAGCCGATAACCTCTGGCATCCGCTCACTCGGCGCTATAAGGGTATGTCCACCTACCTCGGCATCGATCCGGCGATTAGTACGACGGAGGCTGCCGACCACTTTGCAATGGCCCTTATCGGAGTAGCCGATACGGGTCGCGTGTACCTGCTGGAGACGATGAAGACGAAGATTGATTTCGCTGATCAGCTCCAGCTCATCCATCAGTGGCACATGAAGTTCGCGCCTACGCTTATCGGCATTGAGTCGAATGCGTTTCAGGCGGTCCTTTCCCAGCAGGCTCAGCGCCTGGCGGGGATGCCTCCGATCGTTCCGATTCTCAACGCGGGACGGAAGAACGATCGGATCATGCAGATGTCTCCACTGTTCAAGATCGGCAAGGCAACATTGCTTGAGAGTCATCGCGACTTTCAGCATGAGTGGATCAACTTCGAGTATGCGAACCGGCATAACGAAGACGACCTGTTGGACGCGACAGAGATTGCGCTGCAGACGGCTGGATCGCTTCACGCGGTCGGCGACCGTTCATGGAATAGTCCCATTCTGACTCCTTCGGAGGAGGATTGGGGCAAGATCGGTACGCCGGAGCATGAGGAGTTGTTTAGTCAGACGACAGCGGCGGTTGATGAAGAGTTCGGCGACGACTGGTAGGAGGTACCGAATGACTGACGGATTGGCAGAAGTACCTGAGTACGTTCATGAGGCCCTTGCGGCTCGGCATAAGGCGGAGGCTGCGAAGTCTTCCGCTGAGGCGCGGCTGAATGTCGCGGCTGCTAAGATTACGGAGATCGATCTGGCGCAGCGCGCCCGTATCGAGCACGATATGTTGACGGCGGATGCCTACCATGGTGTATACCGCTTCAGTGACGTGGTTGGCGATAGTAGCGTCAACAAGTGCATCGAGCAGCTCGAGACGTGGAACAGGCAGAACGACTTGGAGGATACGGAAATCATTTTCTACTCTCCCGGTGGGAGTATCCTATCGGGGTTTGCGCTCTGGGATTATTTGCGAACGTACAAGAAGAACCATAAATTGACTACGACGGCGCGCGGCTATGCCGCCTCAATGGCCGGTATCCTGCTTCAGGCGGGACATCACCGGCAGATGGGGTCGGAGAGCTGGATCCTTATTCATGAGGGCAGCATGGGTATCGGTGGTAGTGTTGGCGAGGTTGAGGATCAGGTTGAGTGGAGTAAGAAGCTTCGCGATCGCCTGGCCGACATCCTGGCTGATCGCAGTACGCTGAATGCGAGACAGATTAAGGCGAAGTGGAAGCGCAAGGACTGGTGGGTCGGCAGCGACGAGGCCCTCGAACTCGGCTTTGTGGATGAGATCGTATGATCGTTATTGATCCGCGAGAGATGATTAGACCTAACTTGTGTCTGGTGTGCGAGATGACGCCTGACCCGGGTTCCGACGTTGTGGACACGCTCCGCGACCTGAGCATAGGAGGCGTACCATCGAACGACGCGACAGAGGCCATGGATTTGCAGACCCATTTGAGCGGACGAAAGTACGTGTGCAGCGGGTGCATCCACGATCTAGCGAAAACGCTCGGATGGGTGACCCCGGAAGACGTAACTACGTTAGTGTTGACGCTCGGCGCGGTCGAAGAGGAATTAGCCACTATCAAGCGCCATACCGAACCGGCCGTCTTGCTGGCTCAGGCTCTCCTGAGAGCTTCGGCCGAATACTCCGAGAGTACTGTGAGCGCTTCATCAGGCGCCGCAGCGGAACTACTTGGGACGCTGGGCATTGAGATTGAGGGAGATGACGGCGACGATGGAGCTGACGGCGCGTTTTGAGCGAGAGCTAGAGCGACAGGCCGGGCAGTTCACAGCCGAGATTGAGCGTCTCGTGGAGTCGCACGAGCGCTCGAGCGCCGCGCAGCAGGCGATGATTGATACGCTGCATAAGATTCTGAACCCCACGGTGACAGCGAATCCTCCCGAGATGGCTCTCGGCGAGGAGGCGGAGCACTTGGCGTTCGCGATCGACTCGAAGACGGCTGATCCCGGCTTGGCATCCGCCATGCAGGAGCTTGGTCTTTTTCCTGATATGACAATCGAACCTGCAACAGACTAGGAGGATGCCCATGGCTACAGACCCCGGAAGCGCGGGGACTGCCTCAGGCCGTGGTCCAGCAGCGAATCTGAAGTCCGGAACTCAGTTGACAGCGCACTTTGAGTCTCTTATTCGCGATCGCTCGCAGCTCGAGCAGTCGTGGCGACTCAATCAGGCGTTCTTTAGCGGTGACCAGTACAGCTATTACAGTAAGGTCACCGGTAGCTTGGATAAGCTACCGACCGAAGATCATGAGAAGCCGAACTACAGGGTACGTGTGACGTCGAATCAGATGGCACCGCTGGCCCATAACCTCCTTGCGAAGCTACAGAAGACTAAGCCGCAGTTCGGGGCCACGCCAGGATCCGCTCAAGAGCGGGATGTGCGTGCCGCCGAGCTTGCGGAGAAGTTGTCGCGGTATTGGTACCAGTCCCTCGGACTGACTGTCAAGGCCCAGGAGGCGCAGCTTAACGCGATCAACACTGGACAAGGCTATTTGCACATCCAGTGGGATCCATTCGCGGGCAAGGTGTTCACCTTTACTCTCGACCCGGACGGTCAACCGATCTTGGATGACGAGTTGGTGGACGTGTATCGCGCGCAGATCGAGCAGGATCCGGAGGCGCAGGAGGCGGGGATCACGGGACCGGAGACGAAGGACATTCCCCTCGGGGAGTTGCTCGTCGATAGTGTTAGTCCGTTCGATATTATCCCTGACCCGAACTGTAAGAACGAAGATTTTTCAGACGCGGAGTACTGCTTTGTCGTCAGTCGGCTGTCGCCGGAGAGCATCCAGGCGAAGTTCCGACTGCCCACGCCGCCCACGCCAGATAGCACGATGGGTGGGGAGAGCGCGAGCATCCCGTTCGTGATGCGCGCCGAGGGAGCGGGTAAGACGAGTAAGCGAATAGTTACGGGCTACTTCCCGCCGACCGCACAGAACCCTGAGGGACGCTATGTCATCTTCATGCCGGGCCATGACGCCCCGCTGTTCGATGCCCCCTGGCCGTTCACAAAGACTCGAGAGATCCCGGTAGTTAAGTTTCCTGGGATGCTCCACCCTGGTTCCTTCTATGATGACTGTCACGCGACGATTGCGCGGCCGATCCAGAAGGAGCTGAATAAGACGCTGAGTCAGATTGTGGCCTCGCGTAACCTGACGCTCAACCCGATGCTTCTTGCTCCTGCTGGCGCGCTCACGCGCCGCAGGGTGCAGATGTCCCCGGGTGGGGTGCTCACGTACAATACCATCGCGGGCAATAAGCCCGAATGGATGCAGCCCCCGCAGCTCCCGAACTACGTGTTCGAGCTGTTGCGCGAGATCCAGTCACGGCTGGAGGACGCGTACTCCCTTAAGGAGGTGGATATGGGCACGGTGCCACCGAACGTGGAAGCCGCCGTCGCCATAGACCTCCTACAGGAGCAGGCGTCTGATCGTATTGCCCCGATGCAGGAGCGGTACGAGTTGGCGTTGGGCCGGATGGGACGCATCATGTTCTCGTTCGCGCAGCAGTTTTACGAGGAGCCTAGGCTCATTAAGATCGCTGGTACGAACGGATCGCAGATCGAGCGCTTCGGACAGTCTGATCTGCAGGGGCAGGTCGACATCTATGTGGAGGCCGGTTCCAGCCTCCCGCGCACTCGCGCGGGTCGCATGGCGCGGCTACAGTCCCTGGCTCAGTTGGGTCTAATGGGACCGCAGGACATGTGGAAGCATGCGGATATTTCGGACATGAGCACGTTGAGTAAGCGCTTCCGGGCGGATGAGGACAAGGCCCACCGGGAGATCGATAAGTTGAACCGTGGGGAGATTCTGAACCCCGAGGCGTTGCAGCAGGCGATTGCCGCCATTGAGGCGGGGCAGAACCCGGAGACGGGCGAGCTGATTACTAGTGACGCGGAGGTTGAGTTCCTGGTTGAGCGCGCAATGCTTGCGCCCGGCCCGGCGGACAATCATCAACTCGAGATGGAGATCCATCGTCAGTTCATTATCAATCCTACGTTCGACAATAAGCCGCCGGATGTGCGGCAACGACACCTCGTTCACTTCATGTTGACTCAAGAGGCTGCAGCAATGCCGCCGAGCCCAGATCCGCAGTCACCGCGCGTTACGTACCAGATCAAGGGTACGGCGGGTGCGACTGCGAGCGCGAAGCTGCTCGAGTCTGCTGGTGTGACTGTCTCCCCAGAGGATATGGCGGAGGAGCCACTAGGCACCTGGGTCACAGATTCAGTCGATAAGCCGGACGCAGAGACGACCGGCAATTCGACGGAGCTGGATCCTAACGAGGAGCGTATCGCACGGGCCAAGGCAGAGGAGGCCGAGGTCAAGGTGAAGCTCGCGAAGAAGAAGCTGAGTGAGCCCGCCAAGACATCCGTCAGCAACAACACTGACAAGTAATGGCCGAGTACACGGAAGCCCAACAGGCAGATGTGATGCTGGCTCTTCAGGTCAGTCAAGGTAACGTTAAGAGAACCGCTCGAGAGACTCAAATACCTGAGAGTACGGTTCGGCGCTGGAAGAAGAAGTGGGAAGCCGAAGGCATCCCACCCGCCCTTCTCGAGGTGTCTAAGACCGTGGTCGGGGATTTCACCGTACGAGCTAAGGCGCTCCGTCAGTCGGCACTGGACCGGCTGGCGGGGGCGTTGGACGCGGACGATGTGAAGCCCGCTCAGCTCATCACGGTGATCGGGGTCTTGACGGACAAGATCAACCTGGCCGAGGGTTTCGCTACCTCGCGCCAAGAGCACGTTCAACAGGTCGCCCTCCCCTCTCCTGAGGAGACAGCAAAGTTCGTGGAAGACACGTACACGGCGCTGGAGGCGCGCCAAGCTACGATCGATGGTACAGCACGCGAATCAGCCGTCCCGGCCCTCGCGAAACCGAAGGAGTAGTTTTGTCAGATTTTAGCATCGAACCGGATCAGATCCGCGAACTCGCAGCCTCAATGGAAAAGGACGCTAACAGCGCCCCCATCGTGGCCGCGCCCGCGGTGCCCGAGACGCAAGGTGCAGAAGGCGCCACATCAGAGCCCCCAGCAGCCCCCGAGGTTCCAGACCTCGGATCGGTGCCGAGCTTTGACGATGTGTTGGCGCTTATCCCTGAAGAGAACCGTGAGGCGGCGCTAACAGCGTATAACGCTCGAGTCGGCGAATTTCAGGGCACGTTCACTCAGAAGACTCAAGAGTTGGCTGAGGCGAAGAAGGCCTACGAGGGGCTGGGAGACCTCGATAGTGCAAGAGAGGCGATGGATTTCTACGAGAACATCCAGTATGACGCAGCGTTCGCCGCTGACGTTCACGCCCAGCTCGGTGAGGCGCTCGGTGTATCACCCGAGGATGCTGCTGCTCAACTGCAAGAGGCAGCTCCCGCGGCTACAGCCGGTCAGTCGCTAGGCCAAATACTCGACCCCGACGTGGAGAGTCTCCGTGCGGAGATCGCCGCGATGAAGGAAGAGATCGTTGAGGAGCGCGAGATGCAGGAGTACGAGTCGCAGCATGCGGCTTTGTCTCAGCGGCTCGCCTCAGAGGAGGCTCAGGTTCGGGCAGCACACCCGGGCTGGGACGACGCTAAGATTGAGACCGTGTATGCGCTGGGCTCAGCAGACGGCGTGGACATTGATCTGGTTGCTTCGGCGGCCAGGCTAGAAGCGTCCGACCAGGCGGCGATTACCGCTTGGATGGACTCGAAGACCTCCGGAAAGCCCCCCGCAGTGGCGGGCGGAGCCGGGGAGGGTCACATTCCGGTCGAACCTCCAGACTCGCTCGCGGATGGACATAAGAAGGCCATTGAGCTTTGGAATGCCCATAAGAGCGCGAACAACGAATAGACCATAACAACCCGATACACTTGAAGGAGCTAAGGTAATGGCTGGAGCCACCCTTACTACCCTCGACGATATCCTGAAGAACTGGTACCTGCCTCCGGTCATTCGACAGTTGAATGACGAAGTGCTCGTGCTGCAGCGAATTGAGAACTCGAAGCAGAACTTGTACGGCAAGCAGGCCGTGGTTCCACTGAGCATCACCCGTACGTCGGGTGTTGGCCCGTCGCCTGAAGGCGGCGCGTTGGTGGATCCGGGCAACCAGGACTACGATCAGGCTACCTACACGCTCAAGTACGTGTACGGTCGTCTGCGCGTTACAGGCCCGTCGATGGAGCTTACCGACAATCAAGCCGGTTCGTTCCTTGAATCACTGAAGTCCGAGATGGAAGGCCTCATGGTCGACCTGAAGAAGGACGTCGCCCGCCAGACTTATGGTGACGGACTCGGATATGTCGCCACTTGTGGCACTACGTCCAGCTCGGCAACGGTCGTGCTCAACACGGATGAGGCCCTCCGAAAGGGCGACCTCTACGTGGGGATGCTCGTCGACATCGGTACCGCAGCGGACGAGGATTCTCTCATCGCTGGTGAAGCAATCACTGATGTCACCATCGCTACCCCCTCAATCGTCGTTACCACGGCAATCTCGACAAGCACGTCGAACTTCGTCAGCCGCAAGGATGCCCGATCGGGCACCACGGTCTACGAGATCGACGGTCTGGCGAAGCTCGTTTCGCAGTCTGCCAACACTGTTGGTGGTATTGACGCGAGTGCCACGGGCAAGGAATACTGGGATAACCAGCGAGACAATGACAATGCGAACCTGACGCTCGACAGCCTGATGCAGGCCGAGAACAAGGTGCGGATTGCTGGTGGCTCGACCACGTCGCGCATCACGACGCACGGCATGCAGAGGCGCTTCTTCAACCTCCTGCAGTCCCAGGTTCGCTACACGGAGCCTCTCGATCTCAAGGGCGGATTCAAGTCGCTCGAGTTCCAGGGTAAGCCGTTCATTGCGGACTACCAGGCCCCCCACGGAAGCATCTTCCACCTCGACGAGCCCGGCCTTGCCGTGTTCTCGAACAAGGACTTCCATTGGGCCGACAACGACGGACACGTCCTCAAGTGGCGTTCCGGTTACGATGAGTGGGAAGCCATTCTTCGTCGGTACCTGCAGTTGGGCGCGAAGCGCCGCAACACGCAGTACGTGCAGTACGGATTCACGGATAGCGGCTTCTAAACCTGTCGCTCCGTAGGTTCAGCGGGGGGCGGGGTTCAGTCCTCGCCCCCCGCCTTTTTTCGTATCCAACCTGAGAGGAGCAGCATGCGACGATCACTAGACTCTGTGCCGGGGTTCTACATCCCACCGTCGGCGACCATGCGCGAGGACGTTTCGATTCTGAGGAACAACCGCGCCGTCAAGCACTATGACGAGCGACTCCGGTTCGGTAAGAACGAGGAGCAAGGCGACTGGGTGGTCTTCATGATGATGCCGCACGGTGAGGCCGCTCGGCCCATCCTGGGGTTCGGCGCCAATATTCCTGAGACCGATGAGATGATGCAACGGCTGAAGCTGTCGGACACGCTGCGCCACGGAGAGTTCATGCGCGACGATATCAACGCACACAACGAGCGAGAGCGCCGCCGCATGGAGAAGGCGAGCATAGCGAAGGCGCATGATGCCGCGGAGCGTGTCGAGGTTTGGCATAGACACGCGGGGTCCCACCCTGCACCACGAGTTTTTGTTCCCGATACAGACGCAACAGAGAAGGTGAAGGATGGCGACAGTTAACGTGATCACCGCGGAGGCCGACGATTACGGGTTCTCCCACCTCAGCTCAGCCCGTAAGATCAGCCTGCTGAACCAAGCGTACCAGCGCATCAACAGTTACGAGGCGTGGCCGTACCTGCAGGCGCTCGACAGCACGGTCGACTACACGGACGAGACGGTTACTAGCCCTACTAATTTTTTGCGGGTCCTCGCGGCGCACACTGACGTGGCAACCGCGGGTTCGCGCTCCCCAATCGAGTATGCCCCTCTGGCGCAACTAGAGGCGATGCGCTACTCCGATCTGTCCGCGACTAGCGTTCAGGCTCGCTACTACTTCTACCAGCAAGACCCCGAAAACTCCAGTACGGTGATGGGGCTCTGGCCGGGACTCGGGTCTGGGATATCCGGTACCTTCCACTGCCGCTACATTCGGCGCGCGCCCGACCTGGCTTCGGGCGGGGCGGAGAGTACCATCCTTCTGCCCGCGAGACACCACGCACTTCTGCGCTACCGTTACCTGTTCGAGCTGTTCCTTCTGGAGAAGGACGTCAACATGAGTGAGCACTTCCGATCGCTCGGCGAAGAGGCTTGGCAGGTTGCGAAGCGGGATCTTCTCGAGGAGAGCTACGATCCCGATTTCATCGTCTTCGACAACTTCAACTATTAGGAGCGGGCATGCCTGCCGTAGATACCATTGTTACAGAGGCGGAGGAGTACGGGTTCACACGGTTCTCGTCTGCCCGCAAGATAAGCCTACTCAACAAGGCGTACGATAAGATCATGACCGCGCACCTTTGGCCGTTCCTCGAGAAGGTCGCGACCAGCGTGTCTGTTAGCTCGGGCTCGTGGTCGGTTCCCGCGGACATGCGATCGATCATCAGCGTCACCAACCGCACGGCGAACTTCGCTTTGACGGAGGAGACGCCAGAGGCGTTCGCGCTCCGCACTGCGGAGCACGGCTCGGAGACCGCATCAGTGACTTCGGGCCAGAGCGCCCTGTACTACCGTGTTGAGGGTGGACTCCCCGGCGGCGCGGTTACAAACTGGCCGAGCGACAGCGCGGCTGTCCACGTCCAGTACTACCAGGATCACGCGGTACTCGCCAGCGGGGGGGCGGAGGGAACCATCCTCATCCCTATCCGGCATCACGATGTCCTGTCTTACGGGCTGATTCGCGAGCTGTACCTCATCAGTAAGCAGTACGACGACGCTCAGGTGTTCGACGGACTCTTCCGGCAGGGCATCCGCGACATGGAGGCTGACGTCTTTAGCACAAGTATCGACGACTCCGACCTGGAGCGTCAGTTCCAAATAAACCGCGGGCTTTCTCCCGCCGTAACTGAGGAGGGTTAGATGGCGACCGTAGATGCGATCATCGATGAGGCCCAGCTTTGGGGCTTCTCGCACGTCAGCGACGCTAACATGGTGTCGTTCCTTAACGCTGTGTACTTCCGCGTCATAAACAGGTACGCCTGGCCGTTCCTCGAGAAAACGAATGTCGCAATTACGGTCAGCTCCGGGGTCGGTGACGTTCCGGGGGACTGCCTCGCAGTGCTCGGGGTCTGGGACACGGCGAACGACCTCCTGCTAATTGAGGAGACCGAACGTGAGTACCTTGAAAGAGTTATCATCGCTGGTGGCGACGACGCTACTGGCGTTTCTACGCACTACCGCGTCAGTGGGGGCCTACCCGGGGGCAAGATTACGATTTGGCGGAGCAACAGCACGGCTCTGCGCCTCAGCTACATCTCGCAACCGGCGGCGCTAGCCGCGTCCGGGGCTGAGAGCACAATCATCCTCCCACCCGAGTGGCATGATCTTCTCGTCACTGGCCTCGTCGCCAAGGGTTATCTTCTCGAGGAGAAGTTTCAGGAGGCGCAAGCCATGCGTGCAGTTCACGAGGCTGACATACAAATGATGGAGAAGGCGCTGCTACATAAGGTCGTCGAGGATGATGACTCGTACCGCGTCGAGGCTGCTGGGCGAGAGCCGAGGCTGGTACAACCACCGGCTGGGCCGAGCTGAGGTGGTAACTCGAGCGTGCGCCTGGTTCAGCAGACTGATCTTCCGACTGATACTACGAATAGGAGGCCTCATGGCCCGAGAATACTTGCCGCTTCCGGCCCCCTCGCGGGGGGTCAACTTTAAGAAGGCCCCCTCTGAGCTGGACTACGACGAGGCGTACGCTCTCGACAACGCACT
>CAXBAZ010000028.1:0-14570 GCA_963973395.1 uncultured Acidimicrobiaceae bacterium | reverse complement strand
ACGGCATCGACCAGCTGCTCCTGCACGCCCGGCAGTCGGAGCGACGAGACGTCGCGGCTCTCACCCGTCGTGCAGTCCTCGGTGAGACCCGAGCGCTCGCCGAGCACGAGCACCGCCACATCGCTGGATGCGGCGGCCTCGACCGCGTCGGCGAACCCCGATCGATCGTCGGAGGTCACGTGGCAGCCAGGGGCGAACCGGACGTCGACGTCGGACAGCGCTCGCCGCAATGCACCCTGCACGGTTCCGACGTGATCGAGACTCAACTGGTCGTCGATGTCGACGCCGTGTTCGATCGGCATCGCGAACACGTTGTTCCCACTCCTGAGCACCTCGATCAGAGATTCGACGTGGGTGACATAGGCATAGTCGCCGAGCATGTGACGGGCGTTGGCGGCATTCGGGCCGATGAGCGCGACCGATCCCACGCCGCGCAGCGGAAGGATGCCGTCGTTGCGGAGCAGCACGAGACTCCGGTCTGCGATGCGGCGCGAGAGAGCGACCTGCTCCGGGCTACGCGTCGCCGCCGGCACCCCGCCGAGGTCGACGAACGGTCGTTCGAACAGCCCGAGTCGGAACTTCGATTCGAGCACCCGGCGGACCGCGAGATCGACGTCGTCGATCGACACTGCACCACGATCGATCGCGGTCCGGAGCGCGTCGCCGTAGCACTCGGTGCTCGGCAGTTCGACGTCGATACCGGCGCCGAGCGCGAGTGCCGCAGCCTCCACCGGCGAACTCACGACGTGGTGGTACTCGTCGAGCTGCTTGATCGCGAAGTAGTCGGAGACGACGGTGCCGTCGAAGCCCCACTCTCCGCGCAGCACATCCGTCAACAGACGACGGCTGGCGCCACAGGGCACGCCGTCGAGTTCGTTGTAGGCGTTCATGACCGACGCCAGCCCGGCCTCACGCACCGCGATCTCGAACGGCCGCAGGTACACGTCGCGCAGCTCGCGTTCCGGCAGGTGGGCCGGCGCCCAGTTCATGCCGCCCTCCGACGCCCCGTAGCCCACGAAGTGTTTGGCGGTGGCGACCACGCCGTCGGTCAGATCCGAACCGTCGATGCTGCCCTGGAGGCCGGCGACGAAGGCGACCCCCATCTGCGAGACGAGGTACGGGTCTTCGCCGTAGGTCTCCTCGAGGCGGCCCCAACGGGGGTCTCGACAGACGTCGAGGACGGGCGACAAACCGTGATGGGCGCCGACTGCCCGCATCTGGGTCCGGACGGCTGCGGCCAGTCGCTCGTTGAGCTCGGGATCGAACGTCGCCGCGACGCCGATCGCCTGCGGGAACACGGTCGCCTCACGCGCCATCAGGCCCGAGCAGATCTCCTCGTGGATGATCGTCGGTACGCCCAGTCGGGTGTGGTCGAGCAGGTGCCGCTGCACGTCGTTCGCGAGGCGGGCCGCCTCGATCGCCGTCAGGCTGCTCGCTCCGCTCATCCGGGTGATGTGGCCGATCCCGTTGCGCAGCAGGGGATCGGCCCGGTCGGGTTCGAACCCGCCGCTCCCCGCGATCTGGAAGACCCAGACGCTGCCGAGCTGCGCGAGCTTCTCGTCGATCGTCATCCGGCCGAGGACATCGGTGGCGCGGTCGCACGGCGCGGCGGTCGGATCGCGGTAGAGCGGTGACGTCTCACTGGTGGTCATGGGTCATTCCTTCACGGCGCCGTTGGTGAGGCCCCCGACGATCTGTCGTTCGGCGATCGCGTAGAAGATCAGCGCCGGGATCATCGACAGCGTGGTGTAGGCCAGCACGATGCTGTAGTCGGTCGAGTACTGGGCCGAGATGTTGTTCACGCCGATCGGCAGGGTGTGGTTGTTGGGGTCGATGAGCACGAGGAGCGGGAGCAGGAATGCGTTCCAGCTGCCGACGATCGTGATCACGGCGATCGTGCTCAGCACCGGTCGCGAGAGCGGCAGCATCACGTACCAGTAGAAGCGGAGAGGACCGCATCCATCGATCCGCGCCGCGTCCTGCAGCGACTGCGGTACACCACGGAAGAAGGGCCGCATGATGATGATCGAGATCGGGAGTCCGAACGCGGCCTGCGGCAGCGCCACGCCGAGTGGGTTCGAAAGAAGCCCGACCTGGCGGAGCACGATGAACAACGGGAGGATCGCGACGGCCACCGGGAACAGCAGTCCGAGTGTGAACAGCCCGTACACCAGCTCGCGTCCGCGGAACTCGTAGCGGGCCAGCACGAAGGCGGCCATCGACGCCGCCGGCAGCACGACGAGCGTCGTGAGGAGTGCGATGAACGTGCTGTTCCAGATCTGGCGCCAGAAGCTGCCCGATCGCAGCAGCATCGAGTAGTTCTCCCACACCCATGGGTTCGGGAGCCCGACCGGGTCGGCGGAGAGCTGCTGGCTGCTCCGGAAGCCACCGAGCACCGAGAACGCCAACGGGATCACGATGACCGCCATCGTGACGAACGCGACCACGTACAGCCCGGCGCGCGCCGTGCGACGGCGCCGCCGGTACGCGCGCATCGCCCGGTCACCGGCGTTCGACCGGACCGGGACGGGTGTCGCCGTGTCAGCCACCGAAACCAGCCCCCTCGAGGTCGCGGCGGAGCGCGAACCGTTGGTAGAGCAGGGCGATGACGAGCGAGAGCCCGAAGATCACGATCGACACGGCGCTCGCGAAGCCGAACCGGCTGTCACGGAATCGGTCGTAGAGGTACGTCGACATCGTCGACGAGGCACCGATCGGTCCGCCCCTGGTCGTCACCCACACCATGTCGAACAACTGGAGCGCGCCGATCACCGACAGGAACACCGACACGCGCACGGTCGGCATCAGGAGCGGGAACGTGACGAACCGGAACGTCGTCCACGACGACGCGCCGTCGATCGAGGCGGCCTCCTTCAGCTCGGCGGGGATCTGTTGGAGGCCGGCCAACATCAGGATCATGTGGAAGCCGAAGTACTTCCACGACACGATGAAGAACAGGGCGTAGAGCACGACGTCCGGGTCGGACAACCAGCCCTGGGTCCATCCGCCGAGGCCGGCGCCGTCCATCGACTGGTCGAGCAACCCGTCGGGCCGCAGGATCTGGCGCCACACGACGCCGGTCACGACCTCGGACAGAACGTACGGAGCGAAGAACACGGTGCGCATCACCGCCCGCCCCTTGATCTTCGCGTTGAGGAGCATCGCGAGGGCGAGCGCCGCGGGCAGCTGGATCAGCAACGACAGCACGACGAGGATCACGTTGTGCGTCAGCGCCGATCGGAAGCGGGCGTCGCCGAAGACGTCACGGAAGTTGTCCAGCCCGATGAACTGGTCGAGCGGGCCGAATCCGTTCCACTGGTACAGGCTGTACCTCGCGCTCTGCACGATCGGATACAGCACGAAGACGACGTACAGCAGGATCGCCGGCAGCAGGAACAGCACGACCGTGCCCCACGGCATCCGGCCGAGGCGCGAGTGGCGCGCAGGAGTTGGTGTGTCAGTCATGGTGCGATCGAGCACGAGTGGGAGGACGCGATGCGCATCCTCCCACTCGTGAGGGGACCTGTCAGCCGGTCGCGGTGGCGGTGATGGCAGCCGCCGCGTCTTCGGGCGTGGTGGCGTCACCGAACAGCAGCGCGGTCTGCTCGTTGACCTGGCCGCCGACCTCCGGCGTGAAGAACTGGTCCAGGTACTGCTGGAGGAAGGTCGAGTCGGACAACCCTTCGAACACCGCGATCTGGTTCGGGTCGGTGACGACGTCGCTCGCGTTCCGGTTGGCGGGCAGCGGCTGATCGATCGAGATCTGGCGCTGGACCTCGGGGCTGACGATGTACTTCAGGAACTCGACGGTCTCCGGTGGAGCATCCTTGCCGACGACGAAGCCGTCGACGCCGCCGAAGCCCTCGGTCGGGGTGCCGGCGCCACCGGCGACCTCGGGGAACGGCGCCCATCCGAGGTTCCACGGGAGATCCGTCGCGTTGTCGAGACCGAGCTGGCTGGCGAAGGCACCGGGCGCCCACTGACCCATGAGGTCCATCGCTGCGCCCTCGTTCGCCATCGTGCCCGATTCCCCGTCGGGGGCATCCCATCCGGCACCGAGGTAGCCCTCCTGGAACGGCTCGAGCGCGACCAGGTCGAGCACCTTCTGACCTGCCTCGATCACACACTCGCGTTCGAAGTTGTTGTCGACCGCGATCTCGACCATGCCGTCAGAACCGCACAGGCGGACCATCAGGTACGAGTACCAGAAGTGCGCGGGCCACTGGTCGCCGGCCCCGACCGCGATCGGCGTGATGCCGGCGTCCTTCAGGGTCTGGATCTGTTCCAGCAGGCCCTCCCAGGTGTCGGCGGGCGCCTCGAGGCCGGCCTCGTCGAACAGGTCCTGGTTGTACCAGAACCCGACCATGCCGACCTTCCACGGCAG
This sequence comes from uncultured Acidimicrobiaceae bacterium, assembly GCA_963973395.1. Lineage (GTDB taxonomy): Bacteria > Actinomycetota > Acidimicrobiia > Acidimicrobiales > Ilumatobacteraceae > Ilumatobacter. The sequence goes on along the minus strand of CAXBAZ010000028.1, from coordinate 10,186 downwards.
GCCGTACGCCGCGCCGTCGACCTCGAACGAGCCGGTGCCGGTGAGGTCGCCGGCGACGTCGGCCACGTCGCCGCTGATGTCCTTGACGAGCCCTGCGTCGACCTGTTGGAGCAGGCCCCCACCGCCCCAGGACTGGAACAGGTCGGGCACGTCACCGGCCTGCATGTTGGTCTGGATCGCCGCCTTGAACGCCTCGTTCTCCATCACCGTGATGTCGATCGTGACGTTCGGGTGCTCGGCCATGAACTCGTCGGCCACCGCCTGCCAGTTCGACGTGCTCGGTTCGGTGTTCTGGATGTGCCACCAGTCGATCGTGACGGGTTCCCCGGCGTCGTCGCCGGTCGGCTCTGCGGTCGGCTCTGCCGTTGGTTCGTCGGCTGGTTCCGCCGTTGGTTCGCCGGTCTCGTCGGCGGTCGGTTCTGCCGTTGGTTCGGCGGCGTCGTCGACCGTCGGGTCCGACGTCGAGTCGGCCGTGTCGTCGTCGCCGCCGCAGGCTCCGGCGACGAGGCCGAGCGCTGCGAGCAGCGCCAACCCCCGGCGCATGGTTCGTGTCTGGTTCATCTGGGTTCCCCCTTGGTGGTGTGTCTGATCGTGGTCCGCACCATCGGTGCGGCGTTTCGTAAACGTTTCCGAAATCGGGTTCGGGTCGATCGTCGGCGTCACGGGAGCGCGACCTCCCGGGTGGAGCGCCGCACGACGAGCTGCGTGGGCAGGGTGACGTGACGAGCCTCGTCGTCGAGGGTTCGCTCCGGGTGTTCGATGAGTTCGATCAGCAGCCGCACGGCCTCTTGGCCCATCGCCTGGATCGACTGGTCGACGGTCGTGAGCGGCGGATCGACGAGCGCCGACTCGGGGATGTTGTCGAATCCGACGACCGACAGGTCGACCGGCACCGACAACCCGAGCTCGGCTGCGGTGCGCAGCACCTGGATCGCGGACAGGTCGTTCGCCGCGAACACCGCCGACGGGCGGTCGATCAGCGTGAGCAACTCGCGGGACGGCACGCGTGCGTTCTCCTCGGTGAACCCACCGACGCGTACCAGGTCGGGCTCGTACGCGATGCCGGCGTCGGCGAGTGCCTCCCGGTAGCCGGCCTCGCGGAGGCGTGCCGATTCGAGATCGGGACGACCGGCGAGGAACGCGATGCGACGATGGCCCAGGTCGATCAGGTGCCGCACCGCGGCGCGGGCCCCCTCGAGGTTCTGCGCAACCACGGTCGGGAGTTGGAAGCCGCCGACGTGCGGATCGACCGCGACCACCGGATGCGAGATGTCGAGCTGGACCACGGTCGGCGTCACGAGGATGATGCCGTCGGCCAGCGTGCCACCGAGTCGGGACAGGTAGCGACGCTCCCAGCCTTCCTGACCGCTCATGCCGCCCGAGTAGACGATCAGCTCGAAGCCGGTGTCCTGCAGCGCACGGGCCGCCCCTTTGAGGAGTTCGGCGCTGAAGGGCTCGATGCCCGACACCAGGATGCCGATCACGTTCGTGCGCTGGTTGCGCAGGCTCCGGGCGATCAGACTCGACTCGTAGCCGAGCTCGTCGATGACCAGCCGCACCCGTTCGACGGTGCGGTCCGACACGCCGTAGCGGCCGTTCACGGCTCGCGACACGGTGGCGATCGAGACGCCGGCGCGCGCGGCGACGTCTTCGATGGTCACCCGTGCGGCGTCCGACTTCATCTCGCGCTTCCCCTCGCCCTTCCCCTCGGCTCTTCATCCGCTCCCGACGCGATCGCGAATCCCCATCTCGCAATCGATTTCGAGAACGTTTACGATCTTGCCAGACCGGGCCGCCCGATGCAAGGGATCACAGCTGACGGTTTGGGGCCTGACGGTTGGTGCCTGGCACCAACCGTCAGACATCGACCTTCAGGGTCGGTCGATCGCGCAGAGCGTGTGCCATCGCGGCAGCACGGTGTCGGCGATGACGTCGCCCCGCCGGTCGGCCGGGCAGCGCGCGGCTTCGCCCCACAGCGCCCGGCCCACCATGAACCCCGCTCCCCCGCCCTCGAACGCGGCTGCGACCTGTTCGGCGAACACGTCGAAGCCACCACCACCCGACAGCAGGGCCCACGGCTGTTCACACCTCGACGTGATCTCGGCACACGCCGCCACGCGGTCGTCGTGATCGACCACGACCGTCGGGTCGACCGGGAACGGCAGCTTGAGCAGATCGGCGCCGGTGCCCGCGAAGTGTTCGACCGTGGTCATCACGACGCGGGCTCGCTCGGCGGCGTCGCGCACGCCGTAGAACAGCGGTTCGAGCACGAGCGGCATCCCCACGGCACGACACCCGGCCAGCACCTGGGCGGCGACGGCCCGCTGGTCCGCGGCGAGCGGCAGGTCGGGGTGGTACGGCAGCAGCAGCTTCGCGGCGGACGCACCGCTGGCCGCCGCAGCCTCCACCGACCATCCGTCGAGGATCGTGGTCGGCTCCGCTCCCGGGTCTCCGAGATAGCCCTGCGACTCGAGGGCGGCGAGGAAACCGACCCCATCGGCCAGTGCTCCGTCGTCGATCACCTGCGGGATCGAGTACTCGGGCTCGAGCATGACCCCGGTGGCGAACGGGGACACGGCGCGCACGAGATCGGACTTGATCGACGTCAGCAGTTCGTTCGGCACCGACTCGGGAGCGGTCGGATCGAGGAAGAAGCGCAGCGAATCCCGGTGGTCGACCGCCAGCACCCGGAACGTGCCCCGGTCATCGCAGAGCTCGGCGAGGTTCACTGCGGGTTGCTCACGAGAGCGGAACGACCGGCAGGCTCCACGCTCCCGCGTCCCAGTCGGCCTCGATCCACGTGTGGTCGGAATGGAAGCACGGCGGGGTCTTGCGGTCGTCGAGCTCGAGTTCACCGGCCAGGTAGTTGAGGAAGTACATGTTCGAGCCGGGCGACGAGACCGACGTGTGGTACCCCTGCGGCACCAGCACGGCATCGCCGTCACGCGCCACCACGACCTCGTCGAAGTCGTCGCCGACGCCGCCGAGCCCTTCACCGTCGGTGAAGTTCCGGTGCAGCACGTAGCCCTCCGGCCCCTGCAGCCGGAAGTAGTAGACCTCCTCGAGGTACGGCGATCCGTCGATGCCGTCGTGGCGGTGGGGCGGCCAGCCCGCCCAGGTGCCGCGGGGCACGTACACCTCGTACAGGATCAGGTGCTCGGCCGGCAGCGGATGGGCGAGGGCGTGCACGACCTGGCGATACGACGTGCCGCCGCCGCGGATCTCGCTGCGCATCTCCGAAGGTTCGAACACCCTGACGGGGAGCTTGCCCTCTGCCGGCGCCGATCCGACGGCGACGACCAGCGAGCTGTCGGTCTCGATCGTGACGTCGACCCCCGGCGGCACGTAGACGATGCGGCCGACCTGCTCGAAGACCGACGTGCGGGCCACGTCGACCGTGAGCCCGTCGACGAGCACACGGCCCGCGCCCTCGATCGTGACGATCGCCGTCTCCCGGTCGGAGGAACCACCACGGAACGGCGCACCGGCGCGCACGTCGTGAACTGCGAAGGCGACGTTCGACCAACCGGCCGACTCGGGTGTGATGTCGAGCAGCGTGCCCGGCCCGTCGGCGGGGCGGACGGGGCCGGATCGTGGGGATGACGTCATGTCGGTGCTCCTGTTCGTGCACGTTCCTCGCGAAAGAGTTCGAGGATCTGGCGGGTGGTCAATGGAGTCGTACCCAGTCGCGCCGCGGTCCGATCGGTCGACAGCGACGTGTCGTACGGCACCGCGTGGCGCATCATCGCATCGTCGTCGGGTGGACCGAAGTCGAGCAGACCTGCGTCGAGGTCGAACACGTCGCACGTCGCGAGCGCGAGCTCGCGCCGGGTGACCGCCTCCGACCCGCAGCAGTGGAAGGTGCCACGCGGGTCGTCGAGCGCCGCGATCGTGTGCATGAGGCGACCTGCCTCGCTGGCCAGGCTCGGGGTGGCCACACTGTTGATGTCGGGTGCTTCCCAGACCGTGAACCTCTGCCCGGCGGTGAGCGCGTCGACGATCGACGCCGCGAGGTATCCATAGCCCCGGTCCTGGGCGCGTGGGGTGGTGGGACGGGCACGGTGATGACCCTGAACCCCCGACACGCGAGCCACCGCGCCTCGCTCACAGCGTTGTGTCACGACCATCTCGCTCGCGAGCTTCAACACGCCGTACAGGTTGATCGGGTTGGGCGGCGCGTCCTCGGCGGCGGGGCCCTGGGTACCGTCGAACACCCAGTCGGTCGAGACCAGGATCAGCGTGGCACCGAGCCGGTTCGCGGCATCGCTCAGCACCTCGGTGGTGCCGACGTACGAGCGCCATGCGAGGTGGCGGTCGGCGTACATCCGGTCGTGATCGTTGAGGATCATCGAGTGCACGATGACATCGGGCCGGTACCGCTCGACGCTCGCCCGCACCGCCTCGTCGTCGAGCAGGTCGAGCGGTTCGGTCGACAGCGACGGGTCGGGATGTTCGGATCGGACGGGGCAGTGCACGTCGGTGTCGGGCATCGCCGCGAACTCCGAGGCGATGTTCGAGCCGACGAACCCGGTCGCCCCCGTGATGTACGCCCGCATCGACGGTTGGTGCCTCATCGACGGTTGGTGCCTGGCACCAACCGTCATCCGGTGACCTCGGCGACGGGGACGATCCGGCCTTCGCGGGCCGAGGTGAGGGCGGCGATGCCCAGCGCGAGCGGGGCACGACCGTCCTGCATCGACACCGGTGACGGGCTGCCGTCGCGCACCATGTCACGGAACGCGGCCCACTCGGCGAGGTACGAGGGGATGTACCGGTCGAGGAAGAAGTACGGCACGGTCGACTGGTGACCGCCGGCAGCGTTGCGGAACACCGTGGTCGTGTTCAGCGGGTTGTCGGACATGGCGAGACCGGCCGAACCGAACACCTCGACGCGCTGGTCGTAGCCGTAGACCGCCTGACGCGAGTTGTCGATCGTGGTGATCGCACCGTTCTCGTGTCGCATCGTGACGACGACCGTGTCGAAGTCGCCGGCCTCGCCGATCGCCGGATCGACCAGCACCGCGCCGTGGGCGAACACGTCGACGACCTCGCTGCCGGTCACGTAGCGCGCCATGTCGAAGTCGTGGATCGTCATGTCGTTGAAGATGCCGCCCGACACCTCGATGTACGAGATCGGTGGCGGCGCGGGGTCGCGGCTCGTGATCCGACACAGGTGGACATCGCCGAGATCGCCGCTGAGCACCCGCTCGCGCACGGCACGATGGCTCGGATCGAAGCGACGGTTGAACCCGACCTGGACCGCGATGCCGGCGGCGTCGACGGCACGAATGCCACGATCGACTTCGGCAAGGTCGAGCGACAGTGGCTTCTCGATGAACACCGGCTTGCCGCTCGCGGCGGCTGCCACCAGCAGATCGATGTGCGTGTCGGTCGACGAACAGATCGCGACCGCGTCGACGTCGTCGCCCTCGATGAGCGACTCGGGCGTCTCCGCGACGCGTCCACCGAAATGGGCGGCAGTGTCGTTCGCGGCGGCACCGACGACGTCGAACACGGCGCCGAGGGCGAGCCCGTCGACACGCCCGGCGATCAGCTCGGCGTGCATGCGTCCGATCCGGCCGCAGCCCAGTACGCCGATTCGCAGTTCAGGCATCGACATTGCTCCTCACGGTGAGATGGGTGACGAGCCGTCCGGCGATCTCGTCGACGTCGTACATGCACAGGGCCGTCCGGATCGGCTTGCGGGTCGGTTCACCCGTGACGGCGTCGACCCGGCCGTTGTGCTTGGGGCATTCGATCTGACCGTCGACGATCGCTCCGTCGGCCAGGTGGACCTCGGCGTGGGTGCACAACCCGTCGGCGAGCGACAGCTGACCGTCCTCGAGCCGGCACACCACGTAGGTCCGGTCGTCGATGTCGACGCGGCGCAGCTGGCCGACGTCGAGGGTGTCGGCGGCTCCGATGTCGAGGCTGCCGTCGGCGTGCTTGACCCAGTTCGTCTCACCGACGTCGATCCGTCTGCGCGAGGCCGACGGCACGTCGGGCACGTCGAGCGGGATCTCCCAGGTCGGGTCCTTCGACTGTTTGCCCAGCGCGTGGAAGATCTCGCGGTAGGCGGCGAGCGTGTTCGGCTTGGTCGGGGCGAGCTGGTCCTTGATCTCGGCGTGGAGCGCGGGCAGCGCCCGGTACGGCACGCTCGGCAGGAGATGGTGTTCGACGTGGTAGTTCATGTTGAGGTACAAGAACCGGAACACCGGATTCATGTACACGCTACGTGTGCTGTACCGATGGTCGAGCACGTTCTCGCGCATGCCGGCGTGCTGCGTGATCCCGAAGAACACGACGAGCCAGGCGCCGTAGACGCTCGGGAGGCCGACGAACATCAGCGGCACGATCGACCACGCCGCGAGGCTCCAGACGGCCGCCGCAGCGACGATGCCGACCATGATCCGCGATTCCCACACGACCCGCCGGTGTTCGGTCTCGGGCACGAAATTCTTGGCGTCGTCGTCGAGTCGGCCGGTCGCGTGTCGAACGAGCCGCCAGAACATCTGCGGGCCGCCTTGTAGGTGCGTGTAGGCGAAGAGTGCGCGCCCGACGCTCGGCGGACGCTGGAACACGATCTCGGCGTCGCGGCCGACGATGATCGTGTCGGTGTGGTGCCGGTAGTGCGACCACCGCCAGACGGTCGGACCTCGCCAGAGCATGAACGAGGCCAGGTGATAGACGACGTCGTTGGCGAGCGGCGACCGGAACGCGGTGCCGTGACCACACTCGTGCCACCGGGGATCGGCGGCACCACCGTAGAGCGCGCCGTACACGAGGAACGCCGGGATCGACCACCACGACCAGATCGTCGAGTAGGCCCAGACCCCGGCTGCGACCAGCAGGCCGAGCCACAGCACGACGTCGAGTGCGGCACGGGTGTTGGTGCGATGTTGCAGCTCGCGGAGACGATCGGGATCGATCACCGGGGCGAACCATTCGGCGTTCGCGAGGCCGCGCTCGACGGCCGCGGCCGAGGACGGGCCGGTCAGGCTGTAGTCGGTCATCCGATGTCCTCCTGGCGTCGTGGCGGCGGTACTTCTCCTGATCCGGTGCCGAGCACCGTCTGGTCGTAGTCGATGATCGAACCGGTCATCATCCCGGCATCGTCGCTGAGGACGAACGCGAGCGTGCGGGCCAGTTCGTCGGTCTTGATCAACCGGCCGAACGGACGCTCGGCCTCGGCTCGCTCGAGCCAGTCGTCGCCGCCGTCGTGGTACTTGCGCTGGATGAGGTCTTCACCCGGCGTGTCCATCCAGCCGGGGTTAACCTGCACGACGCGGATGTGGTGGGGCATCAACTGGAACGCGAGCGACTTGGTGAGTGTCGTCAACGCACCCTTCGCCACGCTGTAGGCGGTGATGTAGTCGGCGCCGCCGTAGCCGGCCATGCTGCCGATGTTGACGACCGATGCCGGTCGGCCGGCGCGGCGGGCGATCCGGGCCACGCCCTGGATCAGGAGGAACGGTGCCCGGACGTTGACCGCCATCATCCAGTCCCAGAAGTCGGCCGTCGTCGTCCAGACGTCGCCGCGGTCGGTGACCGCGGCGCAGTTGGCGAGGTGGTCGACCCGACCGAACCGGTCGTCGGCGGCCGCGACCAGCGCGTCGATGTCGTCGACCGAGTCGAGTTCGGCGGCCACGAAGATCGCCTCGCACCCCAGCGCTGACAACTCGTCGCACACCGCGGCACCGCGCTCGGCGTTGCGGCCGGTGACGACGGCCCCGGCGAGGCCTTCGTCGGCCAACTGGAGCAGGAGGGCGCGGCCCAGCCCCTGCGTCGAGCCGGTCACCAACGCCACCCGACCCTCGAAGCGCCCCGCCATCACCAACCCACCCGCTGGTCGGACTTGCCGGCGTCGATCTCCGCACGGGCGGCGACGACCTCGGGTCGGTCGCTGATCTCGGGCACGCCGACCTCCCAGAACGCTCCGCCCTCGGTCCACGAGTAGGCGTCGGTCCGCATCGCGATCACGGTGGTGCGATCGGAGTCGCGGGCCCGGAGGAACGCCGCTTCCAGCTCGGCGATGTCGGTGACCGTCTCGGTGTGGCACCCCATCGCCGCTGCATGGGCAGCGAAGTCGACACGTACCTCCTCGACGATCTTCGCATCGGCGATCAGGTTGTTGAACGGCACCCCGCCCTGACCGACCTGGAGCCGGTTGATCACGGCGAACCCGCCGTTGTCACACACGATGACGATCAGCTTGTGACCCGAGAGCACCGAGCTGTAGAGGTCGCTGTTCATCATGAGGTACGACCCGTCGCCGACCAGGGCGACGATCTCGCGGTCGGGCATCGCCATCTTGGCGCCCCAGGCGCCGGCGATCTCGTAGCCCATGCACGAAAAGCCGTACTCGGTGTCGAAGGAGTGCACGATGTCGGACCGCCAACCGTTCACGAGTTCTCCGGGGAAGCCGCCGGCCGCGGTCAGCGCGTACGTGTCGGGCCCGGCGAGCCGGTCGATCGCACCGACGACCTGGGCATAGGTCGGCAGACCGCTGTCGGAGCTGCTGTCGCGAGCGGAGATCTTGTCGATGTAGGCGTGGTACTGCGCGGTCTCCGATGCGCACGTGGCCGACCAGTCGTCGCCGCTGCGGTAGTCGCCGACTGCCGCCGAGAGTTCGGTCAGCGCGGTCCGGGCGTCGGCGACGACGGGGAGTGCCTGGTGTTTGGTGGCGTCGAAGCGGGCGGCGTTGATGCCGACGATGCGCACCGACTCGTTGCGGAACACGGTCCACGAGCCGGTGGCGAAGTCCTGCAACCGGGTACCGACGGCGAGCACCACGTCGGCCTCGGCGGCGAGGTTGTTCGCACTGGTGCAGCCGGTGACGCCGATCGGGCCCGCGTGGAGCGGGTGCGACTGGGGCAGCGAGGTGCGACCGGCGACGGTCTCGACGACGGGGACGTTGTGGCGCTCCGCGAACTCGCGCAGCTCGGACTCTGCCTCCGACCAGTGCACACCGCCACCGGCGATGATCAACGGCTTCTCGGCGCTCGCGAGTGCGGCCGCGGCCCGCGCCAACTCGCCGGTGTCGGGGCGCTGACGGCGTGGTTCGTGCACGACCTCGTCGAAGAAGCGCACCGGGTAGTCGAACGCTTCCCCGGCGATGTCCTGCGGGAGGCCGATGAAGGCCGGACCACAATCGGCAGGGTCGACCATGGTGTGCACCGCGTGCGGCAGCGACTGCACGACCTGCGCCGGATGGGTGATTCGGTCCCAGTACCTCACGACCGGCCGGAACCCGTCGTTGACGGTGGTCGACGGGGCACCGAAGTGCTCGACCTGTTGGAGCACGGGGTCGGGCACCCGCGACTGGAACGTGTCGCCGGCGATCAGCAGCAGCGGCAGCCGGTTCGCCATCGCCACACCGGCGGCGGTGATCATGTTGGTCGCGCCCGGTCCGATCGACGACGTCGCCACCATGATCTGACGCCGCTTGGTCGCCTTCGAGTAGGCGATGGCGGCGAGCGCCATGCCCTGCTCGTTCTGGCCGCGCCACGTCGGGAGTTCGTCGCGGTGCTGTTCGAGCGAGTGTCCGAGGCACGTGACGTTGCCGTGCCCGAAGATCGCGTAGACGCCGGGGAACAGCGGCACCGTGTCGCCGTCGATCACGGTCTTCTGGGCGATCAGATAGCGCACGATCGCCTCGGCGGTGGTGAGTCGAACGGTCTTCATCAGTGGTCCTCCCGGAGTGACACGACGTCGGCCCAGCTGCCCGCCTGGCACGATCGGAGCCAGGCGGCCTGGAAGCTCACGTAGTCGACCGCTTGCGCGAACCCCGGCTCATGCTGCTCGCCGGAGGCGACCGCCGACAGGAACTCGTAGTTCTCGATCACCTTGAGGTCCTCGTAGCCGATCGAGTTCGCGTCGCCCGGTACGAAGTGCCCGTGGTACGGGTAGCGGTCGCCGGCGTAGACCTTCGTGTACCCGCGCGGCGCCGTCCCCGACTCGTCGACGAGGAACACCTCGAGCTCGTTCATCGTCTCCAGGTTCCAACGCAGCGCGCCCTTCGTGCCGTACACGTCGAACGCCATCTGCGATTCGGGTCCGATGATCGCCCGCGACGACTCGAACGTGCCGCGGGCGCCGTTGTGGAACGTGACCATCGCTGCCGCGTAGTCCTCGTTGGTGACCACGCCGGTCGGGTCGGCGGGCGAACCCCGGTCGTAGTGCGTGC
>CAXBAZ010000027.1:0-14594 GCA_963973395.1 uncultured Acidimicrobiaceae bacterium | reverse complement strand
CGACATCACGACGCCGTACTTCCTCGACGTGTGCAACGACGAGCAGCGGCGGAGGTGGTTGCCCGGCATCGCGTCGGGCGAGCTGATCACGGCGATCGCGATGACCGAGCCCGGCACCGGTTCCGACCTGGCCGGTGTGGCCACCACCGCGGTCCGCGACGGCGACGAATACGTCCTCAACGGATCGAAGACGTTCATCAAGATCGGCATGCACAGTCAGGACACCGCGGAGTTGTTCTTCTCCGACGTTCGGGTACCGGTCGCCAACCTGCTGGGTGATGAGGGCAAGGGCTTCGGGTACCTCACGGCCAACCTCGCTCAGGAGCGTCTCTCGATCGCCATCTCCGGCGTCGCGACGGCGCGCGCCGCGCTCGGCTGGACCGTCGACTACGTCAAGGAACGGGTGGCGTTCGGAAAGCCGATCGCATCGTTCCAGAACACGAAGTTCGTGCTCGCCGACGTGAAGACCGAGGTCGACGTGGCCCAGGCCTACGTCGATCAGTGCGTGCTGCGGCTCAACGCCGGCCGCCTGGATGCATCAGACGCGGCGCAGGCCAAGCTGTGGTGCTCCGAGCTGCAGAATCGTGCGGTCGACCGATGCCTCCAGCTGTTCGGCGGCTACGGGTTCATGACCGAGTATCCGATCGCCAGGGCGTACGTCGACTCGCGAGTCACGTCGATCTACGGTGGTACCTCGGAGGTCATGAAGACGATCGTCGCCAAGTCGCTCGGTCTCTGATGCCCGACGAGTCGGGCCGCCTGCTCGCGTCGGGCCGGGCCGCGGACGTGTACGACCTCGGCGACGGCACGGTGCTCCGCCGGTACCGCACCGACCACGACTGCACGGCGGAAGCCCGGCTCATGATCTGGCTCGAGACGCGGGGCGTGCCGGTGCCCACGGTGCACCGAGCCGATGGCCGCGACATCGTGATGGACCGCGTGGCGGGCCCGACGATGATCGACGATCTCGGCGCCCGACCGTGGCGCGTCGTACGCCACGCCAGAGCACTCGCACGAATCCAGCGCGAGGTCCACCGGTGTGCAGCGCCGGCCTGGCTGCCGGTCGCGCCGGGGGTCGCCGAGGGTGACCGGGTGCTGCACCTCGACCTGCATCCGATGAACGTGATCCTGTCCGACGGTGGCCCCGTGATCATCGACTGGACGAACGGGAGCCGCGGCGACCCGGCATTCGACGCGGCGATGACGTACGTGCTGATGGCGAGTTACGAGGCGGCCGGGTGGACCGAGCGGATCGGGCGTCGCCTCATGGTGACGGTGTTCCTCTGGTCGCGCGGTCCCTCGCTCGTGGGTCGGGCCCTCCCCGAAGCCCTGCGATACCGGCTCGCCGATCGGAACGTGACGTCAGGTGAGCGGCAGAACCTCGAGCGGATGCTCGCCCGTGCGCTCAGCGACCGAGCAACGTGGCGACGACCCGGTCGAGGTCGGCGCCGCCGTCCTTGAACGAGGCCAGCCGACGGAAGACCTCCGCCGCGCCCCGATGGAACTCGGGTGGCAACCCGGCCGCCTCGAACGTCGCGGCGATCTCGTGCATCTCGCCCTCGAACCGCCACGCCTTCGGCCCGGTGCCGCGAGCGGCTGATTCCGACTGTGACACGAAGTCCGGTCGGGAGACGGCCCACTCGGCGCGGATCGCGTCGGTCACGCCGTAGGCCTCGGCGACCGCGTTGATGGCGAGCATGAGCGCAGCGTTGTGTTTGCCCCAGCCGGCGAACAGCATCTTGACGGCGGATGCCGCTCCGATGCCTCCGTCGATCGCCCGCACGTCGAGCAGCGATCCGTCCCACCGCTCGGCGACCGACTCGGCGTCGTCGCCGCTGAGGTACAGGCGCGTCGTACCGACCGCCGTGGCCGGCGGGCCCGAATCCCGTCGCCGCGATCTGCTCGGCGACGGCGGGAGCGTCGGCGGGCGGGCAGACCGAGACGATCGTGTCGCACCGCTCGGCCAACTCGGCCAACGACGTCGTCGCCACCAGACCGGCGGCGTCGGCACGGGCCCGAGTGGCGTCCGATCGGCCGTCGGAGCACCAGAACCGGCTGCCGCTGCAGTTGGCTGCGATCGATGCGCCCATCGCCCCGGGATGGAGGAATCCTGTCGACGTCACGGCCTCACGTCCAGGCGGTGCCGAAGGTGTCGCGGTACGCGAGGGCCGCCGGCGGCTGTCGTGTGATCGGCCCGTGGCCGCGGCCAACGGGGTAGCCGATCGGCACCATCGCGACCGTCGCCCATCCGTCGGGGATGTCGAGCAGCGCCTTGACGTCGTCTTCCCGCAGGCAGTGGAGCGTCGTGAGCGTGCAGCCCAGGCCCTCGGCGACGCAGGCGAGCATCGCGTTCTGCACCGCCGGGTAGACCGATCCGCCGCCCACCATGCTGATCCGATCGAGCTTGGCATCCGTGATCGCCATCATCTTCGGGTTCGCACAGAAGAGGAGGATCGCAGGAGCCTCGTGGAGGTGATCGGCGAGGTGGTCACCCGCCGCCGACACACGGTTCCACTTGTCGAGTTCCTCCGGCGGGAGTCCGGCGAGGCGGGCCATGAAACCGGCGACGTAGGTCTGCCACTCGGGACGGTAGATCTCCTGGAGCGCGGCCTTCTTGTCGGGGTCGGTCACCACCACCACCCGCCATGGCTGCTGGTTGCCGCCGGTCGGGGCCCAGCACGCGGCCTGGAGCACACGTTCGAGCACGTCGTCGGGAATCGGATCGGTGCGCAACTTGCGGACGGCTCGCAGTGTGCTCATCGTCTCGTACAGATCGGTCATGGTCGCGACCCTACGACGCGGCCGCATCGGCATCGCCTTCGGAACCCGGCCGCCGGGACCACCGGCCGTGTCGCGTCGGTGTGCGTGTGGCGCCCAGGTTCGCGACATGCCTGGGTGGGTGTGGCGTGGGACCTGGGCACCCGGCCTCTCGGATGTGCGCGACGACTCGCCGTCGGACTCGGGTCGCTGCGAGACTCCGGCATGGTCGATCATCGATTCGAGACGGTGTCCAACGGCGACATCGAGATCCGGGTGGCGGTGGCCGGCCACGGTCCGCTGATGCTGTTCGTCCACGGCTGGCCCGAGCTCTGGTACTCCTGGCGACACCAGATGGATCACTTCGCCGACCGCTACACCGTCGCGGCGATGGACGTCCGTGGCTATGGCGGTAGCTCGAAGCCCGAGGAGATCGAGCGGTACAGCCTGCGGGAGTTGGCGAGCGATGCCGCGGCGGTGATCGATGCGATGGGCGGCAGCGCGATCGTCGTGGGTCACGACTGGGGTGCGCCGATCGCCTGGCAGACGGCCAGGCTCCACGCCGACAGGGTCAGCGCGGTGGCCGGCCTGAGTGTGCCGTACCTGCCGGTCGGACCCGTGTCGTCGATGGAGCTCTGGGACGTCCTCTACGCCGACAAGTTCTTCTACATGAAGTACTTCCAGGCACCGGGTGTGGCCGAGGCCGAACTCGCCGCCGACACGGCCCGCAGCCTGCGGATGGTCTGGTACAGCGCGAGTGCCGACGGACGGGGCGCGATGATCATGGACAAGCCGGCCGACGCGACCATGCTCGACGGCCTCGTCGACCCGGATCCGTTTCCTGCCTGGTCGACACCCGACGATCTCGCGGTCTACGTCGAGGCGTTCGAGCAGGGCGGCTGGACCGGTCCACTCAACCGCTACCGCGCGCAGGGCATCGACGCCGAGCAACTCGGGTCGCAGACGGAACCGGAACGCGAGATCCGGCAACCGGCGACGTTCATCGGCGGCGAGTTCGACCCGGTCAGGAGGTTCGCGGCAGGGGTCGATCTGTTCGCCGACCCGGGCGCGAACTGTGCCGACTTCCGCGGCGCCACGATCGTGCCCGGCGCCGGTCATTGGGTGCAACAGGAAGCGCTCGCCGCGACCAACGCCGCGCTCGACGCCTTCGTCGACTCGCTGTAGCTCGGCTCGTCAGAGTGTCGCGGTTGCGGGCGTGCGACGCGCAGGATCGAGACACGGTCTGGTACACGGACTGGCCGCTGGGGGCGTTGTCGTCGACGGTCAGTGGGTGGCTGGGACGCGGGCCCGGTGGAACTGCATGACGCCGTCGTCGACCGGTGCCTTGGAGATCAGCTTGACGTCCCGGTGGTAGCGCTGTGTGTTCAACCACGGCGCCCGATCGCCCTGCCTGGGCATCATCGGCATGATGCGTCGCATGTAGCCGGCGGAGAAGTCGTCGATCCACGGGCGCTGCGGCATGTCGGCGTCGGACGGGCGGAGCCGGGGCACGCAGTAGTCGGTGCCCGTGTCGCGCATGTGGTTGAGGAGGCGACACACGAAGTCGCAGGTGATGTCGGCCCGCAGCGTCCACGAGGCGTTGATGAAACCGAACGACGACACCAGGTTCGGGACGTCGGAGTAGGCGAGGCCCTTGTACGTCCAGGTCTGGCTGAAGTCGACCGGCTCACCGTCGACATCGATGTCCATCTCGCCCACGGTGACGAGTTGGAGTCCGGTGGCGGTCACGATGATGTCCGCGTCGAGGTGCTCGCCCGAACGGAGGCGGATGCCCGTCGGGGTGAACGTGTCGATGTGGTCGGTGACGACCGATGCGGAGCCGTTCTGCAGTGCGGCGTAGAGGTCGCCGTCGGGGACCAGGCACAGTCGCTGGTCCCACGGGTTGTAGCTCGGCGTGAAGTGTCGATCGACCATGTCGTCACCGAGTGCCGCTCGTGTGAGGTCGAGCAGCTGGCGCTTCACCTTGTCGGGTTGTTTGCGGGTTCGGTCGTAGAAGATCTGTCCGAGCGCGATGTTCTTCCTGCGCACGATCTTGTACGCGAGCCGTTCGGGCAGGACTTTCCGGAGCTTGTTGGCGATGCCGTCACGTGCCGGCCGCGCGACGACGTAGGTCGGCGAGCGCTGCAGCATCGTGACGTGCGCGGCATCGTCCGCCATCGCCGGGAGCAGTGTCATCGCCGTCGCTCCCGACCCGATGATCACGACACGCCGGCCGGCGTAGTCGAGATCTTCCGGCCACGCCTGCGGGTGGACGATCCGTCCCTCGAAGTCGTCGACGCCGGCGAACTCCGGTGTGTACCCGCCCTTGTACGAGTAGTAGCCGGAGCACATGAACAGGAACGAGCACGTGTAGGTGACGATCTCGTCCGTGTCGGTGCGGGTGGCCGTGACCGTCCAGCGCGCGTCGTCGGTCGACCACGATGCGGTGGTGACCAGGTGGTCGAAGCGGATGTACCGCTCGACGCCGTACTCGTCGACGGTCTCGCGGAGGTACTCGAGGATCGACGGCCCGTCGGCGATCGCCCGTTCGTGCCTCCAGGGCTTGAAGCTGTAGCCCAGGGTGTGCATGTCGCTGTCGGACCGCACCCCGGGGTAGCGGAACAGGTCCCAGGTGCCACCGATGTCGGAGCGGCCCTCGAGGATCACGAACGATCGGTCGGGCGACGAGGTCTGCAGGTGGTAGGCAGCTCCGATACCGGAGATCCCGGCACCGACGACGAGCACATCGACATGTTCGGCAGCGGTCATGCCACGACGCTACTTGACCCGCTGGTCAAGCGCCGGTGGTCGAGCCTGGCCGGGCACACACGTGCGGGCGGCGGTGGCGGCGGGCTGCGTGCGACGTGCACGGGTGGCGGCACGGCGGAGCGTCGAGCACCGACGCGAGGGGTGGAGCACCCCTGGTCCGGGTACGTAGTGCCGCCCGCCCTCGACCCTGGAGGTATGCATGCGTCGTCTCGTCGGTCCCGGCGGCTACAGCATCTTCCGAACCGCCGCTAGCCCGGCTGGTCGTCTGCGCCGGGTGGAGCGACGTCGACGAGCGCCCCGGTCGCGGCCGCCCAGGCCGGGTGCTCCGGATCGATCAGGTCCATGTGTCCGGCGCCGTCGACCTCGACCATCTCCAGTGCACCCGGGAGGTTCGGATCGATCGAGTAGTGCGGCGGGACGATGGTGTCGTCGGTCCCGACCACCGACACCATCCTCGGCCCGGCGTCGAGCCGCGGTCGGGCTGCCGCGTAACGGTCGGGCACCTTGTCGGACGTTCCGCCGAACAGTTCCAGCACCGCCCCGTTGCCGAGCTGCTGGTCAGCGGCTCCGACGAGATCGACGACGGCGCCGAGCCCGATCGCGACGGTCGGGACCACGACTGGTGAAGCGCCCGGCGCGTCGTCGGGCAGCCCGGGCCGACCGGCCGCCCAGAGGGCGAGATGTCCGCCCGCGGAATGACCGACGACGGCGATCCGCGTGAGGTCGATCCGGTGCTCGGCTGCGATCGGGGCGAGGGTGTCGACCGCCGCGGCGACGTCGACGAGCGTGCCGGGCCAGCCGCCACCGTCGTCGCCGAGACGCCGGTACTCGACGTTCCAGACGGCGAACCCCCTCGTGACCAGGTCGGCGGCGAGCGGGTCCATCAGGGTGAGGTCGTACGGGTTTCGCCAGAAACCTCCGTGCACCAGCACGACGACCGGAACCGGACCGTCCGTTCGATCGCGAAGCCCACGCGGCAGGTGCAGATGTCCGAACTGCTCCGGCGCATCGCCGTACGTGATCACGATCGGCTCCGCCGGAGCCGTTCCGCCCATCTCGTGTGTGTCGCTCATCGTGTCGCCTCTCGTGTCGTCGATCGTCCTGCCGGTCGGCTCGGTGCCGCCGCAGGCAGCGATCGCCACCACGGCGACCATCAGGATCGCACGACGCCACGACGGCAGGAAATGAGTCACCATGTCGGTTCGGAACGTCGCGCCGTTCGGATCGCCCGCTCACGGCCGGACCGGACACACTCAGAGTCATGCCGACGTTCCCGAAAGACGCCTCGATCCACACGCAGCGGGCGAACGAGCCGCGCGACCTCGGCATGGACCCCGCCGACTTCGACCGTGCGACCCGCGGTCTGATCGCCCAGCACCCGACCGGCGTGATCGAGGGAGCCTGGGGCACCGCCTGGGACATCAACAAGTACGACTTCATCGAGCAGGGGGCGCCCAACCCCGACACGGTCAACCCGAGCCTCTGGCGCCAGGCCCAGCTCAACAACATTCACGGCCTGTTCGAGGTCGCGCCGAAGGTCTGGCAGGCCCGCGGCTACGACATCTCGAACATCACGTTCATCGAGGGCGACACCGGCTGGATCGTCATCGACCCGCTCACGGTCGAAGGCTGTGCCCGGGCCTGCCTCCAACTCGCCAACGACACGCTCGGCGAGCGGCCCGTGACGGCCGTCATCTACACGCACTCGCACGCCGACCACTTCGGCGGGGCGCTCGGCGTGACCACCCAGGACGACGTCGACGCCGGCCGCTGCCGCGTCATCGCGCCCGAACACTTCCTCCGCGAAGCGATCTCCGAGAACGTGATCGCCGGGTTCGCGATGGCCCGTCGGGCGCTGTACCAGTTCGGACCGCTGCTCCCCGCCGGACCGCGCCAGCACGTCGACTGTGGTCTCGGCAAGGCGATCCCGCTGTCGCCGCCCGGTCTGATCGCTCCGACGGAGGACATCACGTACACCGGCGAGGAGCTCGTCGTCGACGGCGTCCGCGTCATCTTCCAACTGACGCCTGAAACCGAAGCACCGGCCGAGATGAACTTCTTCTTCCCCGGGCGCGGCGACGACGGCGGCTGGCTGTGCATGGCGGAGAACTGCTCGCACAACATGCACAACCTGATCCCGATCAGAGGGGCGCAGGTCCGCAATTCGCTGGCGTGGTCGAAGTACATCGACGAGGCGATCGACCTGTTCGCCGATCGGACGGCCCTGATGTTCGCGTCGCACCACTGGCCGCGCTGGGGTCGCGACGACGTACGCGGCTTTCTCGAGAAGCAGCGCGACCTGTACCGCTACATCCACGACCAGACGATGCGTCATGCCAACCACGGTCACACGCCGCTCGAGATCGCAGAGATGATCCGACTCCCCGAAGAATACCGCACCGAAGCCCATACGACCGGCTACTACGGGCACCTCGCCCACAATGTGAAGGCGGTCTATCAGCGGTACCTCAGTTGGTACGACGGGAACCCGGCGAATCTCTGGAAGCTGCCGCCGACCGAGGTCGGTCGGCGCTACGTCGCGCTCGCCGGCGGCGCCGACGCGCTGCTCGCCGCGGCCCGGTCGGCATTCGACGACGGTGACTACCGGTGGGTCGCCGAGGTCGTCGGGCACCTCGTGTTCGACGACCCGGCCAACACCGAGGCACGCGACCTCCAGGCCGACGCGTTCGAACAGATCGGCTACCAGAGCGAGTCGGCGACGTTCCGCAACGCGTTCCTGACCGGTGCCCACGAACTCCGTCACGGTCATCCGGCCCGCAACCCGGCGATGCGGCGCGGCTACATGGAAGCGATGACGGTCGATCAGCTGATGGACGCCACAGCGGTTCGCCTGCAGGCGGAGGAAGTCGGAGGCGTCGCCGTCACGGTGAACCTCCGGTTCACCGACGTGGGCGAGGAGTGGCGCACCCGGATCTCCAATCGGACGATGCAGACGATGCCCGGGTTCGCGGCCGGGGCCGATGCGACGGTCGACCTCGACCGGGAGGTCATCATCCGGATCGCCACGGGCGAGTCGACGGCCGGCGGTGCGATCGCGGACGGACGGGCGGTCGTCGAGGGCGATGCCGGCGCGTTCACCGCCCTGTTCGAGCACCTCGACGTGTTCATGTCGATGTTCCCGATCGTCGAACCCTGACCGGGGCCGCTCCAGGGCCGTGTCGCGAACGGAGCGAACCGGGTTCGCTCCGTTCGCGTCGGCGGCTACTCGACGATGACGAGCCCACTGGCGCCCCGGCCGAACACCTCGGGGGAGTAGATCTCCTCGGCCCGGGCAGGTGGCACGACGAACGAACCGGGCGTGGTCGCCCGGGCGACGTACGAGTACTCGTACGTGCCGCCGGGCAGGTAGCTCGCGAACGCTTCGGCACGGTCGTCGCGCAGGTTCTGGTGCTCGAACCAGTTCCAGCAGCAGAACCACGAATCGGTGGCGCCACCATCGTCCGCGTCATCGTCCGCACCGTCGTCGTCGCCCTCATCGGGCGGCGGGACGGTCTGGCTCACGGTCAGCGCCGGATTGACCGGTTCGAGGCCTGCCGGCAGCGGATCGATCAGGGCGACGTGGGTGCGCCGGGCGTCGGCGACCATCGTCAGCGACACCCGCACCTCGGCGCCGGCGCGGATCGTCCAGGACCCGTCCGGGTTGCGTCGGACGTCGTCGGGATCGTCGATCGCCTCGTACACCCGCTCGACGACGAAGCCCTCGTCGCGCGGTGCGAGTTGGAGGTTGCTGGGCGCGTAGCGCAGGCCGAGGCGGTAGTACAGGCGGCCGTCGCCCTCCTTCGACAGCACGATGTTCGAGTCGCCGGCCGCGATCACCTGCGGCATCGGCACGAGCGTGTCGACCCGGTCGGTCGTACGGCCGTCGAAGGTCGCCTCGACGGCGTACAGATCGCCCAGCCAGGCACGGGCGACGAAGGCGGGGGTGATCGACTCGAACGTGTCGAAGTAGTCGTCGAGCGCCATCAGGATGAAGGCGTTCTCGTGGGCGTTGTTCCACCGTCCACGGGTCTGGCCGCCCAAGAGCCCGGCGACGACTTTCGGGATCAGGTCGCTGCCCGGCGCCTCGCTGATCAACGCGTCGAGAATGATCCCGTCGGACTTGCGTTCACTGTTCGCGATGACGTAAGCCTCCTCGCCGTACGACGTGGCGAACGTGGCCGCCCCCGCCGTCTCGACCGCAGCGTTCAGGAAGCGGCGTTCGATCTCGCCCCGCAGGTCGGCGTCGATGATCGACGGCCACAACCAGGCGACCGCGTCGAGCGCCAACTCGTCGCCGACCCGTTCGTAGAGTTCGGTGGCCTTGGCGGCGTCGATCTGGCCGGCCTCGCCACGGACGTACAGGGCGTACGCGCTCAGCGTGTTGCGGACCTGCTCGTCGTACGTCGACGGGATGTGCTGCTCGATCGACGCGAGGTGCTCGAGCGCACGGTCGAGCGTGTCGGCCGGGACCGGGTATTCGGCATCCCGGGCGAGCACCAGGGAGTGTGTCGCCTGGATCGACTGCCATGGGATCGATTCGCGGCCGCGCTGCCAGTAGGGGAAGCCGCCGTCGTCGTTCTGGAGCGCGGCCAGCGCATCGACGTCAGCGCGGACGGCGGCGTTCAGATCGGCCGTGCTGGGGAGCCCTTCGGCGTCGAACGCATCGAGCACGTCGCGGAGCGTGGCGATCGCCATGATGCGGGATGCGAGCCCGTCGGACGACTCGTACCGGTAGTCGGTGAGATAGATCACGGCGTCGGTCAACGCTTGGAGCGCGGTCGAGGACGTGTTGATCTCGAGCCCGCCGAACTGCGGGAAGACATCGGTCGGCGCCAGGGTGGGCTGTGCGACGGCGCCCTCGTCGACGACCCCGTACGTGGCGAACGCCTCGGCGGTCGCAGGGGTGTACACCGGCAGTTCGCCCGCGGCGGCGTCGCTGAACGCCCCGCTCACGGCGACCACCCGGAACCTGGCGGTGCCGACGTCGTCGGTCGTCGCCGGGAACCTGACCTCGACGCGGTCGTCGGGCGGCACCGTGACCCGTCGGCCCACGGGGCCCGTCAGCTCGAGGTTCGCCGACTCGATCGCGACGTCGACCTCGAGGGGTTCGTCGGTCTGGTTCTGGAGCACGACCGGCAGCTCGAACTCGTCGCCGAAGTTGAGGAACCGGGGCGCCGACGGTCGCACCTGGAGCGGGACGCGAGCCGTGATGGTGGATTCGGCCTTACCGAACCGTTCGGCGCCGTCGATCGCCACGGCCATCACCCGGTAGCGGGTCAGGCTGTCGGGCAGTGATACGTCGACGGTGACCTCGCCGCCGGCACCGGTCGACTCGCTCGGCGCGTACAGCGCGAGCGCATCGAAGTTCTCGCGGACGTCGATTTCAGCAGCGTCGCTCGGCGCACTGGTCGAGTCGGCTCGGTCGGCATCGGCCGATTCGTCCGCCATGTCGTCGCCGCCACCGTCTTGGGCCGCCTCCTCGGTGGCCTCCGCCCGTTCGCCCGACGCGTACTCGACCAGGTCGGCGCGCGTGAGCAGGATGCTCGATCGCATGTACTTGGCATTCAGTTCGGTCCAGACGTCGCTGTAGAACACGTCGAGCGGGTCGGCCAGGTCGTACCCGGTGAGTGACAACACTGCTTCGTCGACGACCACGACCGCCACGTCGGCGCCCTCGACGGGTTCGCCGTCGGCGTCGGTGACGGCCACCGTGACCGAGGTGTCCTGGCCGGGTTCGAGCGCCGGGTCCGCCGGTGTGGCGACCACGTCGAGCGCACGTGTCACCGGTGGGACCGACACACCGATGCGGCCGGTGGCGAACGCCGCCTGCTCGGGAAGGTCGGGGAGGGCGTTGCCGTCGTCGTCGACACGAACGCTCGTGCCGACCATGTCGACCTGGATCTCGACGTTCGGCACGTAGGTCTCGTCGATCGGGATCTCGACGACGGCGCTGCCGTCGTCGGCCTCGAACGCCTGCGTCGAGACGATGCCGCCGCGCGCGATCGTGACGATGCCGGAGGCCGGCGCGAACGGCGCCTGTACGAGCAGCTCGGCGGTGTCGCCCGGAGCGTAGGTCTCGCGGTCGGGCACGATCGTGACCGTGCCCTGCTCGAGATCGCGAACGGGGCGGCCGGTCGAACCGCTGACCCACTGGGTGAGCTCGGTGCGGTTGGTGTGGCCGGTGTCGTCGACGACCGTCGCGGTGATCCGGTACGTGCCGCCGACCTCGGTCGAGAACTCGCATCGCATGGAGGTGTCGGTCGCGTCGCCGGTCGAGGTGAACGTGCACGTCTCCTCGTCGGCCACCTGCTCGGTCCAGTCGCCGCCGACGAGGACCCATTCGACTCGGCCGGAGGTGACCGTGACCTCACGATCGGGCACCGTGCCGCCGTCGACGTCGGTGACGACGCCGTCGATGCGGATCGGCGTGCCCTGGCGCACGAACGTCCGGTCGCTGCGCAGGCCGACGTAGTACTCGGCCGGGTGGACGAGCAGGTCGGTGCGCGACGACCACGCCTGACGGTTGACGTCGAAGACGGTGGCCTCGGCGGTGACGCTGGTCGGCAGGTCGACATCGGGGCCGTCGAAGTCGATCTGGAGGTAGTGGGAACCGCTCGCGTCGGTCGCTCCCGCGAACTCCTCGTACTCGGCGGGCGTTCCGGGTGGGCAATCGAAGCACGGTTCGGAGGCGGCATGGAACGCCCGGTCGGCCATGCCGTCCTCGTACCGCTTCCAGCCCCACCACGGCACCCAGATGCCGAACGTGTACCGATCCCAGTTCGGTGGTCGGTACGTGGTCTCGCGCTTCGACACGAGCCAGTTCACGTCGGCATCGGGCAACGGCCCGCCGGAGAAGTACTCCGCATCGACGCGGACGGTGGACGGCCGGGACACGTAGAACGGACCCTCGGACTCGTTCGTCGCCGTGACCTCGAACTCCGGGCGGCGGAACTCCTGGACCGAGAACGTGTGGTTGGTCGACGAACGGTCCGCCGCGCCGCCCACCGTCCCGAACTCGATCCACGCCTGGCCAAGGTTCGCGCCGTCGGGAAGATCGATCGTCAGGTTGAAACCGCCGAGCGCGTTGAGGTCGACCGTGCCCGATGCCAGTTCGTTGCCCTGGGCGTCCCACGCGTCGTACTGCACCGCCGCGTCGCCGTCGTACAGCGCGAGTTGTGCATCGTCGGACCACGCCAACTTGCGGACCCAACCGGTGAGTCGCACGGTCTCGCCCGGCCGGTAGATGCCGCGATCGTCGAAGACGTACCAGCGGCCTTCGTCGGAGCGCTCGCTCGCCGTCCAACCCTCGTACCAATCGGCCGGCAGGAAGGCGGTGCCGTCGCCGGCATTGGCCCACAGCCCGACGATGCCGCTGTCGCCGATGTCGAGTTCCGCGAGACCGTCGCCGTCGGTCGTCGCCACCCGACCGTCGCCGATCAGCTCGACGGGCACACCGTCGAGCGGCTCACCGGTGGTGAGGTCGGTCGTCCAGATGACGAGTCGTTCGTGGTCGAAGATCGCATCGATGCCGACCGTCGTCGACTGCACCCACGCGACGGTCGGGCGGTTGCGCCAGTAGTCGTCGTCGTTGCTGGAGAACTCTCGGGTCGGGTCGATCCGGACGACGAGCTGCGAGTCGACCTGGTCGAACGCGTCGGACAGGTCGACAGACGTCTCGACGTACTCGTCCTGACCGGCGTCGATCTCGATCACGTCGTCGGTCATCAGGGGCCACTCGGGCGCCTCGGCGTCCTCGTCGGACCACATTCGCTCCATGTACGACCGGAACGTGTCGATGTCGGCCGGCGACACCGCCCACGCCCGGACCCGGATCGACTCGTGGTTGACGGTGGTGACGCTGACCTGGGGGCGGTCGGCGGTCGGGTCGGTCGTGATCCACTCGCGGGGGAGGCCGAGGAGTGCGGGTCGGGCGGAGCCGACCCGGAAGTCCACCGTCGTGTCGTCGCCGAGCGTCTGGCCGAAGACGTCGGTCAGCGAGCCGTCGAGCGTGACCTGATACGTGGTGCGACCGTCCGTCGCCCCCGACAGTTCGACGACGTTGCCGTACACGTTGATCGTGAGCTGCTCGATCGCCGGCTGGACGTCGATGAGATCGGCGGAGAACCGCTCTGCGTCGAGGGCGTTGCTGAACTCGATGACGAACGGCGCGCCGGGTTCGCACTCGTTGCCCGATCCGCAGTCGGTCCGCGACACGTCGAGGGTTCCGAATGTGCGGCCTCGGTAGGTGGCCGCTGCAGCGCTCGAGCGCGGGCCCTCGGCCGACGGTGTGTCGGGGCCGATCGTCACGGTGAACGCCGTGTCGGCGGGCAGTTCGGCGACCGGTCGGAACGCGACCGCCCGTGCGTCGAGCGCTTGTCCGACGGCGGTCCGCGCGGCGGCGTCGGCCTCGATCTCGGCGTCGGTCGCGAGCCGGATGGGCACGTTGCGGCCGTCGACCTCGACCGTGATGGTGGTGAGCACCGCGTCGGCGTCGACGCGCTGGTCGAAGACCGCCACGAAGACAGGGCGCAGCGACGTGGTCTCGTCCTCGCCGACGAACGACTCCACGGACGGCGCCGGCGTCGCGAACGACCAACTCACGGACTCGGCGAGCCGACCTCCGGTGATCGAGGTCGTGCCCGCCGGGACGGTGACCTCGTACTCGGTTGCCGCGGGGAGCCGATCCAGCTCACCCGGCTCGACCTCGAACCGGAGGGTTCGGGTGCCGATCCACCGCCACCGGCCGTCGATCGACGGCGAGACCTCCACCGGGACGTCGACGGCGTCGAGCTGGTCGAGCGTCGCCAACGGAACCATCGGCTGGTCGAACGTGACGCTCAGGAACGGAGCGAGATCGACGTCGCCCTCGGGTTGGAACCGGACGACCTCGAGCGGGCCGTCGTCGGGTTCGGGAGAGGTGTCGTCGCCCGGCGGGGGGAAGACGCCGTCGACGGTGTCACCGACCAGCGGTGGCGGCAGCGACTGTGCGGGCAGCTCGAACTCGCTGCGGTCGGTGGCGGGCACGTCCCACGCGGGCAGCCGGTCGATGATGGCCTGGACATCGGCGG
>CAXBAZ010000026.1:0-14703 GCA_963973395.1 uncultured Acidimicrobiaceae bacterium | reverse complement strand
CCTGAGCCGCAACGAGGCTGCTGATGAGTTGTTCCCAACCGACGTCGCCGGACATCAACGATGCCGCGGTGACGACAACGAGATCGTCCGCGCCGACCCGACGCAGGTCGTCCGGGGTGGTGGCGGTTCGCGCCCGATGCACCGTTCTCGACATCCCATCGGCGCCGGCCACGACGACTGCGTCGTCGATCAACGATTTCACTACCGCGCCCACGTCGAACCTTCGCCACATCGACCCATTGTCTCCCAAAACGCGGTACGTATGGATCTCGAGCGACAGATCAACGTCGTATCAGCGCCGCGGCGCTCTTCGAGTGGGTGTCGGATCGGCACAGTGGGGGTCTCGATCCTTGTGTGGTTCTGCCATTCCCTCACATCACATGTACGGGCACCGTTGAACATGCCAGAACTCATGTGAAGGAGCCGACGATGAGCACGATGACGCCACTACGACCACACCTCACGGCGATCGATGCACCGACCCCGTCGCCCCGAGGTGCGGTGACCACCGAACTCGTGGCTGCGGTACGTCAGAGTTTGCAAGGACGCATCGAAACGTTCGAGACGAACCGCATCGACACCTCCGCACGGCGCGGAGCGATCGTTGGTGCGGCGTACGACGCCGGCATCCGGACCGCGGTGCACGAGGCACTCGACGATCTCGAAAACGGGTGCTACGGCGACTGCGTCATGTGCGAGGCACCAATCGACGTCGAACGTCTCCGAGTTGTCCCGTACGCGCGTCGTTGCTCGCCCTGCCAACAGGTCGAGGAGCGTCGATGGAACCAGTTCGAGCGCACGATGGCGAGCGTCATCCGGGCCCGGGTCGGCGAACCGCAGGGCCGTTCGATGAACCGATCGACACGAGATGGCGGCCGCCGGCCGCCAGACGCACGAAAGGAAAGCCGGTAATGCTCCCCCTCGTCGAAGACCTGTTGCATCTGGATGCCGATCTCGTCGTGACCATCACGACACCGCTCGACCGGCGACACCCCCGCAACGACGCTGATCGCATTCGGATCAGAAACCTCCTTGCAGAAGCACGCGAGCGAGTGCGCGGTCGACTGGACGGCGATGCCGCTGCACGTATCCTGCGCAACCTCGACGCGGCAGCGGCAGACATCGATACCGGTGGCGGCGCCCACGGCGCGGTCATCGTCGCCACCGATCAGCGAGCCGACGCTCACCTCCTGTCGTTTCCAGTGCGCGCCGCCGTCACCCTCGGTCCCACGCCGGCCACCCGATGCCTGGTGCAGGGTCTCCGACGAAGTCCTCGCTATCGCCTACTGGTCATCTCCGACCGAGCAACCCGGATCTTCGAAGGCGTCCGCGACGACCTGCACGAGATCACGGATCACGGTTTTCCGTTCAGCGCCGACGTGTTGCCGCGTGACCTTCGAGCGATCGCCGGACGGTTCGCGCAACCGACCGGACGCGACGACAAAGAGCAATGGCGCAACTTCTACCGCCGCGTGGACCAGGCGGTTACCGAAGCCAGCCGCGACGACGTCCTTCCGATCGTTTTGGCCGGGGTGAAACAATCGACCGCCATGTTCGAAGGTGTGAGCCGGAACGCACACCTCGTGATCGGACGGATCGACGGCGGTCACGAACACGCCAATGCCCACGACCTCGGCACAGCCGCCTGGCCGGTACTGCGGACCTACCTCAAGCGTCGGCGGACTGAGTCCGTGTCCGAGGTGGTCGATTCCTTTCACCACGGTCGCGCCGTGGTCGGCATCGACGACGTCTGGAGTCATGCGCGACAGGGACGCGGTCGCCGACTCGTCGTCGAGGAGAACTTCCGCGCCGAACCGATGCGAGAGGTCGACCACCGCCTCGGTCCAGCGGACGACACCCGAGCCGACGTCATGGACGATCCCGTCGACGAACTCATCGAGCACGTCGTGCGGGCGGGCGGCACCGTGGAGTTCGTCGCGCCCGACGATCTCGCAGCCGTCGGTCGAATCGGACTGCTGCTGCGTTGAGCGCGGCCGAACTCCGACGCGGGCCACGTTCACATCGTCGCTTGTCGATTGACAACGCCAATGGAAACAATAGAAACGATTGGATTGGTCTACGGCGGGGCCGCCCATATGGTGCTCGCCTCAGCGCATTCAACCCCCGACGACAAGGAGCCCTCCATGACAACCTCTCTGATCAACACCGAGATCGCACCTTTCAGCGCCACGGCGTTTCACGACGGAAAGTTCGTCGAGGTCACCGACGCGGATCTGAGTGACAAGTGGTCCGTGGTGTTCTTCTACCCGGCCGACTTCACGTTCGTCTGCCCGACCGAGCTGGGTGACCTGGCGGACCACTACGAGGAGTTCAAGAGCCTCGGCGTCGAGGTGTACGCGGTGTCGACCGACAAGCACTTCACACACAAGGCATGGCACGACAGCAGCGAGACCATCAACAAGATCACCTATCCGATGGTCGGTGATCCGACCGGGACCATCACGCGCAACTTCGGCGTGATGATCGAAGACGAGGGCATCGCCGAGCGCGGCACCTTCGTCGTCGATCCCGACGGCCGGATCCAGATCATCGAGATCACCGCCGGCAACATCGGCCGTTCCGCCACTGAGCTCCTGCGCAAGATCATGGCTGCCCAGTACGTACGCGCGAACCCGAACGAGGTGTGTCCGGCGAAGTGGGAGGAAGGTCACGAGACGCTGGCCCCCTCGCTCGATCTGGTGGGGAAGATCTGATCCCGTGATCCTCGACGCCCAACTCACCGAGGCGCTGCGCGCTCATCTTCCCAAGATCGTCCAGCCGATCGAGCTGGTCGCCACGCTCGACGACGGTGCGGTCAGTGCGCAGATCATCGAACTCCTCGGTGAGTTGGACGATCTGTCGCCCGACGTGACCAGCCGGTTCGACGGCGACGATCCACGTCGCCCGTCGTTCCGGGTCTCCCGGGCCGACGACCCGTCGGTGTTCGTCACGTTCGCCGGTGTTCCGCTCGGACACGAGTTCACCTCGCTCGTGCTCGCACTCCTCCAGGTCGGCGGGCACCCGTCGACCGCAGACCCCGATCTGATCGAACAGATTCGCGGCATCGACGGGACACACCGATTCGAAACCTTCGTCTCGATCTCGTGCCAGAACTGCCCCGACGTGGTGCAGGCACTGAACCTGATGAGCATCCTCAACCCCAACATCGAACACGTGACGATCGACGGTGCCGCGTTCCGGTCCGAGGCCGAGGAGCGCAACGTCATGGCGGTCCCGACCGTTTTCCACAACGGCGAGAACTTCGCGCAGGGCCGATCGACGCTCGAGGAACTCGTCGCCAGATTGGACGGAAACAGCGCCGAACGGGTGATCGCCCGCATCGGCGCGCTGCCGCCATTCGACGTGCTCATCGTCGGCGGCGGCCCGGCCGGCTCGTCCGCTGCCGTGTACGCCGCTCGCAAGGGGATGCGAACCGCGGTCGTTGCCGACCGCTTCGGTGGCCAGCTCCTCGATACGCTCGGCATCGAGAACCTCATCTCGACGCCCTACACCGAAGGTCCGAAGCTCGCTGCCGAGCTCGAGCGCAACGTCAAGGAACACGACGTCGAGATGATCGTCGGTCAGCGCGCAGAATGTCTGCGAACGGCCGACGAGCCCGGTGCGCTCCACACGGTCGAACTCGCGAGCGGCGCATCACTGCAAGCCCGCGCGGTCATTCTCGCAACGGGCGCCCGCTGGCGGAGGATCGGTGTGCCAGGCGAGAACGAGTACGCCAATCGCGGGGTCGCGTACTGCCCCCATTGCGACGGACCGCTGTACAAGGACAAGCGGACCGCGGTCATCGGTGGCGGCAACTCAGGGGTCGAGGCGGCGATCGACCTGGCCGGATTGGCGAAGCACGTCACGCTGCTCGAGTTCGCCGACGAGTTGCGTGCCGACGGCGTCTTGCAAGCAAGACTGAGGAGCCTGGCGAACGTGACGGTCGTGACGGGAGCGATGACCACCGAAGTGATCGGCGACGGGAACAAGGTGACGTCGCTCACCTACCGCGATCGTCATGACGAGTCCGACCACCGCGTCGACGTCGACGGCATATTCGTACAGATCGGACTCCTGCCCAACACAGAGTGGCTGGAGGGTGCGGTGGCCCTGTCGGAACATGGCGAGATCGAGATCGACAGTCAAGGCGCTACGACGGTGCCGGGCGTGTTCGCAGCAGGCGACTGCACGACCGTGCCGTTCAAGCAGATCGTCGTCTCCCTGGGCGCCGGTTCGACCGCAATGCTCGGAGCGTTCGACCACCTGATCCGTACCGCGCAATCCGAGCCGGTGCCGACCTGATGTCGCCGCCGCGAGCCATGCCGTCAGACGCGTCCGTCGTCAGCGGCTACGTTCGCCGTCGATGAAGTTGCGTGACCTCGAGTATGTCGCTGCGGTCGCCGAGCACCGCCACTTCGGTCGGGCGGCTGCAGCGTGCGGTGCGAGCCAGCCGACGTTGTCGGCCCAGATCCGCAAACTCGAGTACGAGCTCGGAGTGGAACTGTTCGAACGGTCGTCGCGCAACGTCTCGCTGACCGCCGCCGGCGAGCGGGTGCTCGAGCGAATTCGTGTGGTGGTGGCAGAGACGAGCCGGATCGCCGACATCGGCACCGAGATGGGCGATCCTGAGTCGGCCACGCTGCGAGTCGGGCTCTTCCCCACGATCGCCCCGTATCTGTTACCGCATGTCGTCCCCGAGGTCCGCGCGGCGTTTCCCGCGCTCCAGCTCCGCCTGATGGAGGCGAAGACCGACGAGATCGTTGCCGAACTCCGTTCCGGTCTGCTCGACGTTGCAGTACTCGCGCTGCCGATCCCCGACGATCTCGAGTCGGTGTTGCTGTTCGTGGAGGACTTCGTGCTCGCCGTGCCCCACGATCATCATCTCGCCGCCGGCCACCGACCGGTGACGCCGTCGGCGTTGGTCGGAGAGCCGGTGATGCTGCTCGAAGACGGCCACTGCCTGCGGGACCAATCGTTGGCGGTCTGCAGCGTGGTCGGTGCCGACGAGGACGTCGGACTCCGAGCGACCAGCCTGGAGACGATGCGTCAGATGGTGGCGACCGGAGCGGGCATCACCCTCCTACCCCGGATGGCGGTGTCGCCGCCGGTGCCTGCGTCACGGATGGTCTCGCTCGTCGAGTTCGCCGAGCCCCGCCCTGCTCGCACCCTGGCGATGTGTTGGCGACCGAAGAATGCCTACCGTACGTTCTTCCCTCGCCTCGCCGAGGTGTTTGCGCACGTTCCGGACGGACTCGTCCGATCCGTCTGACGGGCGGCTCCCCGTCGAGGAGGGATCGACGAACCGCGGCAGCCGAACGGTGACCGTCGCGACATCTCGCCGAAGCCGATCTTGGCAGAGCGGTCCGTCGGTGATCGTTCGTACGCTGGACGCATGTCGCTGACGACCCGACCGGACGACGCCGACGATGCCGCAGGGGTGCCACTCATGCAGCTTCGTACGCAGCGTCCGTTCCGACTCGATCTGACGGCGTGGGCACTCCGTAGGCGCGCCGGCAACCGGGTCGACGTGTGGGACGGCAGCTACCGGCGGGCCGTGAACGTCGGAGATCGCACCGTTTCGGTCCGCGTCGAGCAACACTGCGACCGACCTGTGCTGCACGTGTCGACGACCGACGGTCAGCACTGCACGGCAACCGAATCGGCGTCGATCGGCTCACAGCTCAGATGGATGCTCGGCCTCGACGTCGACCTCACCGAGTTCTATCGGTTGGCCGATGCCGATCCGCGCACGGCTGCACTCAAGGACTGCTTCGTCGGAGTGCGTCCGCCGCGTTTCCCGAGCCTGTTCGAATCGTTCGTGAACGCAATCGCGAACCAGCAGTTGTCCGTCGACGCCGGCATCGCATCGCTGAACCGATTCGCGGACGCCTACGGCGACCGAACGCCGGATGGACGGGTCGGCTTCCTCCGGCCGGCCACCGTGGTCGGCGCATCTCCTGACGATCTGCGAGCGCTCGGATTCAGCTACCGCAAAGCGGAGTACATCGTCGCGGCCGCCCAGAGCGTCCTGACGGGGGAGCTCGACCGGGAGCGACTGACGACGATGGACCGCGCACCGCTGTTGCAATCGTTGACCCGTCAGCACGGAATCGGTCGTTGGTCGGCCGAGTACGTGATGTTGCGAGGACTGGGCCGGATCGACGTGTTCCCAGGCGACGATGTCGGAGCCCGCAACAACTTGCAACGATTCATGGACCTGGCCGAACCGCCCTCGTACACCGACATTGCCGAGATGCTCGCGCCTTGGACGCCGGCGGCCGGAATGCTCTATTTCCACTTGTTGCTCAAGAACCTGGACGCCCGAGGAGAACTGCAACGATGACGCTGTTCACGTTCGGTCACGGCACAGCGAGTCGCGAGGAGTTCGCCCGTCTCGTCCGATCGGTGGGGATCGAGGAGATCGTCGACATCCGTTCGTTCCCCGGAAGTCGCCGCAACCCGCAGTTCGGCAAGGACGAGATGGCGCAGTGGCTTCCCGAGACCGGGCTCAAGTACACGTGGTTCCCCGACCTCGGCGGACGCCGCAAGCCGCGCCCCGACTCACCGCACGTCGCACTGCGACACCCGGCGTTCCGCGCCTATGCCGACCACATGGAGACGGACGTCTTCCTGACCGCGATCGACCGACTGATCGACGCGACCAGGGTTCGGGCCGTCATGTGCAGCGAGTCGGTCTGGTGGCGGTGCCATCGACGGCTGGTGGCCGACCATCTCGTGTTGGTTCGGGAGATCGAGGTGACGCACCTCATGCATGACGGCCGTCTCACGGCACACCCGCCCACTTCCGGTGTCCGTCTGGCCTCCAAAGGTCTGGTGTACGACGTCCCGACCGATTGAACGCCAGGCGGTGTCTCCAAAGAGGAACTCCACCAGCTCGACGAGTGGTGCCGCGACGACGCCCTCCGACACCGGTTCGATCACGACCCGTCTCGATGAGCACAGTTCTGCGAACACTATCGAGCCGAACTCGACGGGAACGCTGACGGCGTGGCCACGAACGTCAATTGCGCCAAGTCGGGCCGCGTGGACTTCGCCGATGCCGCACGAGACAACGAGCACAACACGGTCGCGACGTCGTCGAGGCCCGCCGCGAGGACAGCTGACCGCGCCGCCGCGCACACTGTGAACATCGCACAGCACGGCGCGCGAATTCTGTGGAGTACTGACCGCCAAGGGCAAGTTCACGACCCGTACCGTTGTCGACACACACCCACGCGCAGGCGAGCCGGACGAATCCGATCACCTCGACCCTGGAAGGAGTCCTCATGTCACGCACCACCGACCATCTCGTCGCCGTCGAGCACCCGACGGGTGAACGCAGCACGATCGACGTCGATGCGGTTCGATCCGAGCTTCTCGCCCGACGGGCAGAACACTTGGCGCGGCTCCAGAGTGCTCAGAACCAGACGACCACATTCGACGACGACGGCGCGATCGATGTCGGACTCGCCTTCGAACGATTCTCGATCGACCGATCACGCGACACGATGGTCGACATCGACGCGGCGATCGGCCGCCTCGACGACGGAACCTACGGTTCGTGCGAGACGTGTCACCGTCCAATCGCTCCCGAACGTCTCGAAGCGATCCCGCACGCTCGCTACTGCATCACATGCGCAGACTCCGCCCCGCTCCCGACCCGTGATCGGACTCGGTCCTGATCCCGATCGTCGCACCCGTCGACGTCGCGGTCGCGCGTCAACCGAAACAGCCTGCGCCGCACCAACACCTCAGCGTGTGACGACTGCTCGGTGAAGATCATCGCCGGTCTCCAGAACCTCTGGAGGTCACGGCATCTCCCCCGCGCCCCCGACGACATGAGAAAGGCTCCCGAGACGATGAAACACCCGGCCCCTCCCCCGGCAGCCCGCGAGCTCGAGGTCGTCGTCCGTCGCCTCTGGACCAGAGAACCCCGCTGCTCGCCGGCAGAACGCACGTGCCTGCTCACCGAACTCGGATCCATCGGCCTGACCCTGGAACGGATCATCTTGCGCGACGAGACCCACAGCACCCGGACGTGGATCGACGACGATGTCCGCGTCGCGGATCTTGCCGAATGCGAACGCCGAATCCGGAACCTCCTCGATCGCTGGCCGGAGGACCGTGAGGCACGGTCCTCTCAGCTCGTCACAGCATGACGAACGACCTCCGCCAACCGTCTCCGAACAATCTCTGGAACGACATGCACACCGAACCTGCATCACGACATCACACGAGCGTCACCTCGCCAGGACCGACCGTCGTCGCCGTCGACGGCAGCCCGGAATCACGGGCAGCGCTGCGATGGGCCGCCGACCACGCACGGGCGTCCGGCACGACCCTGAAGGTCGTCACCGCCTACCCGCAACCGATGACTGAGGTCGAGTTTCCTCCGGTGTATGTCGACCTCTATGGACTCGCCGCCCGTGAACGCGCCCTCGAGGTCATCGAATCCGTACTCGGGCATCGCGTCGTCGACCATGTCGTCGTCGAGGGCACGATCGAGACCGTCCTCGTCGAACATGGCGAAGGAGCATCGACGATCGTGATCGGCACCAGGGCGCGGCGCCGGTTGTGGCATCGGTTTCGACGTTCTCTCACCGACAGAATCACCGGACGAGTTGACAGCACCGTCATCTCCGTCCCATATGACGACACGATCAGCGTCAGCTGATCGGCCGAAACGAGGCAATCACCCGCCTCCGAGGGGTCGGGCGCCGATGGAGCGGTGAAGTTCGTCGGTCAGCCAGTGGCTCGTCTCGGGGAGGGCGCCGAGACTGAACCACTGGCGAGCCTGGCAAGCGCACCGAGCCCGCGCGAGATATCGCCCTCGGGCAGGATCATCATCGGCACGATGGGCCGATCCGTCTCGCTCCATTGCTGCTGCCACTCGGTGACCGTTCGCCGTGCTGTGATCGCAGGGCCGTCGCTTCGAGCCCCGAGATCGTGATCTGCCGACTCGATTGCGTCGACGATCTCACCGACGACGACATCGTCGGTGAGATCGAGATCGTCATACCAGATCGCGTCGAACAGTGCCGTTCGAAGCGCCTGACGCCTGTCAGACGGTGTGGACGCGTAGAGCACGTTGAGGTCACGTGTGTTCAAACGCCGCGACGGTACGCGGAATCGGTCGACTTCGTCGGCGCTGAGCAGATCGCGGATCTGGGCCAGTTCGGCCTCGAACCCAACTCGCTGTGGCTCGGTGAGTGGTGTCTCACAGGGTCCGATCGTCGGGTCGTGCTCGACGCACCGCCAATCGACCCGGAGGCCGCCGCCGCTTGCAAGCCGACTTGCCCGCGAGTTGGCAAGGGCGCTGAAGGGACAGTTGAAGTCGCCGTATACCACGACGGTCGGGGCAACGGGGGCAAGCGCGTTGTCAACATCGGCCACACGAATGATCGTACCATTAGTTCTAGTAGTTGCTAGCTTCGTCCGACCGATGCGCCAGGCCGGTCGCTATCCTGTAGCCGATGGGGGAGGCTCGATGAATGCATTCCTGTTACCGGTGGAGCCGGTCAGCTCGATGGATCAGTACCTCGGCGCACCCTCGGACGGCAGCGGGCTCGAACCGGCTCGGGAGATCGGTCCAGCAGTGACGATCGAACAGATCGCGGCCTCTGGTCTGCGCAGCCCGGTCGGATCACCAAGATCCGGGTCGGACTCCGCCCCGACGTCTAGCCTGGGATCGAACGGTTCGGCCGGATGCCGCCGCCCGCTGTTCTGGCGGCGGGACCACAGGAGCGGTCGCGACCCGATCGAATTCTCATGAGTACGTTGCAGCGTCAGGCCAGAGCCCTTGGGGACCCGACGCGCCACGCGATCTTCCGGTACATCGTCGATGCGAGCGACGGTGCCGATGTCGCCGAACTCACTGCTCATTTCGGCTTCAACCACAACGCCATTCGCCAACATCTCGCGAAGCTCGTCGACGCCGGCCTCGTCGTCGAGTCGTCGGGGCCGGCGTCGGGTCGTGGGCGACCCCGCCTGATCTACCGGGCGGATCCATCAGCCGACAGTCGATGGGGTGCGGTTGGCCCGTTCGAGCGACTTTCGTGGCTCCTCACAGAGATCGTTCGCAGCGGGGACACACCGGTCGAGGTCGGCCGTCGCGCCGTTGAGCGGCAACGTCTCGGAACCAGCGGAATCGACACCGACCCGTTCGATGCCATCGTCGAAGAGATGGCTCGGAACGGCTTCGAACCGGAGCTTCGCCAACGCGGCGACCAGGCCGAGATCATCTTACGGACGTGCCCGTTCGCGTCGGCGGCGCACATCGACCCCGACACGGTCTGCGCGCTGCACCTCGGCATGGCCTACGGCGTCGCGCAGTTCGTCGATGGCCTCGTCATCGACGAACTCGTCACCCGCGATCCTCGCCATGCGGGTTGCAGGCTGCGTTGTCACATCGAGCACGACACGATCACGTAGTCGCGCGTTCGATCACACTCGGCGCTCGACCAGATCGGCGCGAGGAACCTCGGGGATAGACGAGCCGACGAATCATCTCGCCATCCGTCCCGCTGTACTGGATATCTAGCATGTACTAGATTATTCGTAGTCATGGCCGGAGTTGTTCTCCGTCGCCACCTTCCACAAGGAGCATCTGTGACGACTCTCGACCGCCCAGCCCCGCCCGCCCCGCCGCCGGGTGGTGATCTCGAATCCCAGACGTTCGGTGTATTTCGCCGACCCACTCAGACGCTCGGATGGCGATCGTGGCTGTTCACCGTCGACCACAAACGGATCGGGATCATGTACGGCGTCGCCGCGATCTCGTTCTTCGTCATTGGTGGCATCGAGGCACTGCTGATCCGCATCCAACTGGCCGGTCCCGACGGCACGATGCTCTCGGCGGACGTCTACAACCAGATGTTCACGATGCATGCAACCACGATGATCTTCCTGTTCGCGATGCCGATGGCCTCGGCGCTCGCGAACTACCTCGTACCACTCCAGATCGGCGCCCGCGACGTGGCGTTCCCCCGACTCAACGCGTTCAGCTTCTGGTGCTTCATCGTCGGCGGCCTGTTCGTCAATACATCGTGGCTGCTCGGAGGTGCGGCCGATGGCGGCTGGTTCATGTACGCCCCCAACTCAGGGGTCGCGTACTCACCGTCGACCGGGATCGACATCTGGGCGCTGGGATTGCAGATCACCGGAATCGCATCACTCGTCGGCGCGATCAATCTGATCGTGACCATCATCAACATGCGGGCACCCGGTATGACCCTCATGAAGATGCCGGCGTTCACGTGGATGGCGATGGTGACCCAGTTCCTGCTGGCGTTCGCTGTACCCGTGATCACCGTTGCATTGGTGCTGCTGACATTGCAGCGAAGCTTCGGCGCGACATTCTTCGAACCGGCCGCCGGCGCCGACCCACTGTTGTGGCAACACCTGTTCTGGATCTTCGGACACCCCGAGGTCTACATCCTGATCCTGCCCGCGTTCGGGATCACATCGGAGATCATCCCGGTGTTCTCGAAGAAGCCGCTGTTCGGATATCCCCTCGTCGTGTTCTCCGGCGTCGTGATCGGGTTCGTCGGCTTCGGGGTCTGGGCCCACCACATGTTCGCATCCGGCCTCGGACCGGTGTCGGTTTCCGTCTTCGCGGCGTCGTCGATGGCGATCGCGATCCCGACCGGCATCAAAATCGTCAACTGGACCCTCACGATGTGGGGCGGCAAGCTCCGTTTCACCGTCGCGATGATGTTCGCCATCGGACTGATCGTCGAGTTCACCGTCGGCGGATTGTCAGGCGTCACCCACGCCGTGGCACCCTCTGACACCCAGCAGACCGACACCTACTACATCGTTGCCCATATCCACTATGTCCTGTTCGGCGGCGCCGTGCTCGGATTCTTCGCCGCCTTCTACTACTGGTGGCCCAAGGTCTTCGGGAAATGCCTCAGTGAACGCATCGGCTACTGGAACTTCTGGCTCATGTTGATCGGCATGAACCTCACGTTCGGGCCGATGCACGTGCTGGGATTGCAGGGTCAGCCACGCCGGATGTACGTGTGGTCCGAGGCACGCGCCGGGACCGGACCGTTCGATCTCGGTTTCTGGAACCTCGTCGCCAGCATTGGTTCGTTCGTCATGGCCGCCGGGATCCTGCTGTTCCTCGTCAACGTCGTGTACACCCACCGAACCGCGCCACCCGCACCACTCGATCCGTGGGACGCCCGAACACTCGAATGGATGACCTCCAACCCACCGGCCGACCACAACTGGGACCGCATTCCTAATGTTCAGCACCTCGACGAGTACTTCCACCGCAAGTACGAAGACATCGGAACCGACGGCCACACCGATCTAAGGCGAGTCGCCACCGCTGAGGCGATCCTCGCGCAGGAGCGGACCGACGACACCGACGACATCCATCTGCCTTCTCCTTCCTACTGGCCGCTCATCGCTGCGCTCGCTCTCCCAGTGATCGCATACGGCATCGTGTTCCATCTCGTGCTCTGCGCACTCGGCGCGACGATGCTCCTGGCAGCGGTGTTCGGTTGGGCACTCGAGCCGTCCGTCCTAACCACGAACGCCGCTGCCGGGCACGGACACTCGGCTCCGGACAGCACGACATGATCTGACATGACGATCTGACGTTGCGGTTGCCGGGTCGACCCGTCAGCGCCGGCGTTGAGCGTGCGTCGTCCACGGCGTCACTGGAGCCCGTGGCAGTGGTCGCCCACACGGGCTGGACCGGGGCGTCGCCGATCCGTGCTCGCCGGACAGGAGACGGCGCATCGCCGTGGCCATCTTCACGGCGCGGCCCTTGGCCTTCTCAGTGGTCGAACCGAAGTTCTCGTCCGAAGTGCTCACGAAGAGATCGAGCCAGCGCTCGTAGTGTGCGTCAGTGAAGGGCATCCGGGCGTGGACCGGTTCGTGCGCGCGAATCGGATTGCCGGTGTAGCCCGTACCCCGAGCAGCTGCCACGACCAGAAATCGGTGACCGTGTCGATGTGAACCGCCCAGATCACCCGTGCGGCGCTGAACACAGACCCGAGGAGTTCGTCCATCGCGGCGTACCGGGTAGAACGAACCTCCTCGCGAACGGTCATGGCGTTGCGCCCGCGTCGACAGGCCGGGTCCACAGGGTCGGAAACAGCGGATGATCCATCGTTGCTCCTACGTCGATCTCGGCGTCGAGTCCATCGAAGGGTGGCGACGTCGTCCAGCGACGCGGTGCGTGGACCATGTCGTCGCCGAGGTAGCGCACTGACAGGACCCGACGACGGTTGGTGCCCGACACGCCACCGGAGCCATGGACGGTGAGCATGTTGAAGAACACTGCGTCACCGGGTTCGAGTTCCCAACCGAGTACGCGCCACCGGTCGCGATCAGCAGCGAAGTCGGGCAGCTCGGCGAGACTTCCGTCGGGGAACCACTTCGCCTGGTCATCGAGGAACGTTCGCGGCATGTACCACGGGCCACGGTGAGTGCCGGCGATGAACTCCAGTGTTGCCGAACGGTCGACCGGATCGACCGGGAACCACATGCTCGCGTTCTGAACGCCGTCGACGTTGTAGTACGGCTGGTCCTGGTGCCACGGCGTGCGCTGTTTCGTCCCGGGTTCCTTGACCAACACGTGGTCGTGGTACAGACGTACCGAGTCGGAGTCGGTGAGTTCGGCGGCGATCTCAGCGCCGGGCGATTCCCGGATGAAGCGCTCCATGGCCGGGAGTCGCGACCAGTTGCAGAAATCCTCGATGAACGCGGCGTCACCCTCGGCACTCGCCCGCTTTGCACGAGGTGAAAGATTCGCGAGGTTCTGCTCGATCGCATCTCGCGCCAGCGCGACGTGATCGGGAGTGAACGCCTGGCGGACGCAGACGGCGCCGTCGGCTAGATAGTCGCCCTCGATCGTCCAACGACTCATGACTCAGCCAATGCTGCTCGCAGGGCGATGGTGACGGTCGGTCTGTTGGCGTACCCAGCGGAGCGATCGTCACCGGCACCGAGACGTCGAGTCACGTCGATCACATTGTGGGGCCACCGGACGGTCATGGTTTCGGAGACGGCGATCATCCTGTGAGTCTCGCGCCACCCGGCACGGACCGTGGGCTTGCGGTTTCGGCGGAGTTCCCGGAATCGACACTCGACGGCGGACGGCGAGCATCGGCACGACGTGCTCCGGAGACCGGTGTACGTGCGGGCCACCTGCGCACAGCATCGTACGTTGCCGCCGACGAGGCGCTGCGCGAACCCCTGTTCACCCGAACTCGGTGCCGGGCCGCGGTCCGCCGTCTGACCCGCGAGGGGTTGCGATGACTGCGGCGCAGGTCGTCCAGCGCATGCGATCGACGGACGTCTCGCAGCTCACGTTCGTGTCGAGTGTCGACCGTGAACGCGGTGACGAAGCTGACCACGCCGGCGAGCCAGGCGATGATCGACATCGTCGCGACGCCGACGACGAGGAACACGACGCCCGACACGAGCAACAGGGCGACGGTCGGGTCCTGTCGTCTCGGAACGCGAGGAAGCTCCGGTGCCAGCACACCGACGACGGTGGGGGTGGGCCGAGACGATATTCGCCTGATTTCGACGATCTGGCTGTCGCGTGGGACGGGCCGGGCGACGTTCATGTGTGCTTCTCCTTCTTCGATGGTCGGTGACGGTCGGGGTGGGGTGGCGTCGACGTGGGCCGTGTCAGCGGGTGTGGGCGAGCAGCATCCAGCGGTACTTCTCGAGTCCCTC